>DATGEL010000103.1 GCA_035310145.1 Dehalococcoidia bacterium | reverse complement strand
CGGCGGCCCGAGGTGGCGAGTGGAGTGCGGGTCGCACCGGCGATCGAAATGACCCAGCGGAGAAGGACGAGCGTGCCCGCGGAAGTGCTGGTCTACAGCAACGAGCGCTGAAGCGCCTGCCGGGTGGTGAAAGCGTGGCTTTCACAGCAGGGCGTCGTCTATGCCGTGCGCGATCTGAACACGGATGCGGCCGCGCGCGCGGAGTTTCTGCGGCGCGGATTTCGGTTGCCGCCCGTGGTGGTCGTCAATGGCGCGGCGGTCGAAGGTTACCAGCCGCAGCAGCTCGAGGCGCTGCTGGAGCAGGCCGGCGCCTTTGCCGACGAGTGAGCGGGCCGGGGACGCGGCCAGCCGCCGCGCGCCCGCTTCAGGAGGCGACGCGCCGCACCAGCGGCTCGTCGGCGGCCACCTCGCCGCCACGCGGCAGCCGCCGCTCAAAGAGGAAGCCGCGGCCGCGCACGCTGACCAGGTGTCCGTCCCAGCCGGTGCCGCGCGACAGCTTCTGGCGCAGGCGGCCGACGTGAACCTTGACGCTGTTGTAGGCGTCGTCGGCGTCGCGGAAGTGGCCCGGCAGGGCCGAGCCGAGCTGGCCGAAATCGACCACGTGTCCCGGTTGCACGGCCAGCGCCGCCAGCAGGCGGTATTCACTCGGCGTGAGCGGAATGCGCACGCCCTCGTTGTTCGTCACTTCTTCGCGGGCCAGGTCGATGATCAGGTTAACGCCGCGGATGCGCCGCGGGCCGGAGAGGCGGGTCTGGCGGTCCAGCAGCGCCAGCAACGAGACCGCCTGCCGCGCCGCCACGGCCGGGGCGGTGCCGCCGGGCAGCCAGATGTCGAAGAACTCCAGCGCCGAGATGATCTCGCCGCGGCCGGCGTCGAGCAGCGCCAGCGTGCCGGTATTGGGCGCCGCGTGCAGAAAGGCCATCCACGGCAGCAGCGCCGCGACGGCGCGCGGTCCCCGCGCCAGCAGCACGCGCAGCGCCGAGTTGCGCCAGAGCTGCTCGCCGACCTCGCCGGGCAGCGCCAGGCGCACCGACGGGCCAAGCGCGCTGACGGCGGCCTCGATCGCCGCGGTCTCCGGGCCGTGGTCGGCGACGATCACGCAGTGCGCCGTCGCCAGATCGTCCCGTCGCCGTGCCGGCGCCGGCCCACCGCCGAGCACGGTGGGAAACGTGCTGCTCATCGCTCTTCCTCGACCTTCACCTGCCTCGCCCTGTTCAGCAGCCATACGCCACACGCCAGATACCCCGAGCGCGCCGCGCGGCGCGCCCGGTGACGAAGTCGCTTTCGCACAGGTATCATCGGTATCCGAGCAGCCGGGAAACAGCATGAACATCTTCTTCGACGTCGATCACACGCTCATCGACAGCGGCAACCGCCTGCGGCCGGGCGTACCCGAGCTGTTTACGCGGCTCGCGGCCGAAGGGCATCACCTCTACCTCTGGTCCGGCATCGGCGAACGTCCCGAGGTGATCGAGCAGCACGGGCTCGCGCCGTACGTCACCGCCTGCTATGTCAAGCCTCTGTATCAGCATCGAAGAATGCTGGGGCCGCTCGGCATCGGGATAAACCCGGACTTCACGGTAGATGATCACCCGGATCTGCCGGCGGTGTTCGGCGGTGTGGTGGTGCGCAGCTTCCTCGTCTACGACGCGGACGACCGCGAGATGGAGCGCGTCTACGCGGCGATCCGCGCCCGCACGTCCTGACACTGCTGCGCGACGCACGCTATGCTGTGGCCAGGAGTTCGCCGTGGCCCGCACGCTTGCCGATGTGGCGCTCGACCAGGAACGCGTCTTCCGCGAGTTGCTGGTGGCCCAGCGCGAGCTGGAGGCGCTCAGCCGCGCGGGGCGTGAACTGGGGCTCGTCGACGGGGAGACGTCGGACGTGGATGAGGCGCTGGCACGCGTTCACGCCGCGCAGCACCGGCTCGACGCCCTGGCGGCGGAGGCGATCCAGGCCGCGGTCGCCGCGCACCCGGCATAGCGGTACCGGCGGCGGTCTTCGGCCGCGCTCAGGGCCGAGCGGTTGCGGTACCGGAGCGGGCCGAAGCGCCCCACGCCACGGCGCGCCGGCCGTGCAGACGGAGACAAGACGACGCCCGAGGAACGGGTACGCTCCTCGGGCGCGGGTCCGCGGGGCTCCACGGGCGTTTACCTTGCGGCCTCGGGTGCCGCCATCTCCCGGAATCGGGCTGCACAGGCGCGGCCGATCGGGACGCCGTTGCCCGCGACCGCCTTCGTGCGTGGACCATCCGCAGCTTTTGTTACCCTATCACAGTTTTTTGCCGTGTCAAGCGGGCGCGCACAGAAATCTTGTGTACTACGTGCGCCCGAGCACAGCCGCGTGCCCTGTTTCGCCGCCGGCAGGGCGCGGGCGTGCCGGGGTGCGCACTCGCTTCGCTATGCCCTATTCGCCGGCCTGCGGTAACATCGTGCGGGGCTGCGCGGCTGACGTGCGTCCACAACAAGCCAAAGAAGATGCGGAGGGCGGCGCAATGGCCGAGATCGATGGCGCGACGTTGATCGCGCGCGAGCTGAAGAAGCAGGGCGTCCAGTATATGTTCGGCATCGTCGGCATCCCCGTGGTGCCGATCGCCTTCGCCGCCCAGCGTGAGGGGATCAAGTTCTTCGGCATGCGCAACGAGCAGGCTGCCAGCTACGCCGCGCAGGCGGCCAGCTACCTCATTGGCCGGCCGCAGGCCTGCCTCGTCGTCTCCGGCCCCGGCATGATCCACGCGATCGCGGGCCTCGCCAACGCCTGGAGCAACTGCTGGCCGATGATCCTGCTCGGCGGCGCCAACGACAGCTTCCAGGACGGCATGGGCGCCTTCCAGGAGACGGACCAGGTGCAGTCGGCGCGGCCCTTCTGCAAGTACGCCCATCGCGTCGAGACCACGGCGCGCATCCCCTACTACGTCGAGCAGGCGGTGCGCAACTCGATCTACGGCCGCCCCGGTCCCGTTTACCTCGACCTGCCCGGCGACACGATCACCGGCAAAGTCGAGGAGGAGAGCATTGAGCAGAAGCCGGCCGTGCCGGAGCCGCCGCGCATCCAGGCCGAACAGGCCGCGATCGAGCAGGCGCTCGAAATTCTGAAGAGCGCCGAGCGGCCGCTGGTGGTGATCGGTAAGGGGATGGCCTGGAGCCGCGCCGAGGCCGAGGTCAAGGAGTTCATCGAGAAGACGCAGCTGCCCTTCCTGCCCGCGCCGATGGCGAAGGGGCTGCTGCCGGACGACCATCCGCTCTCCGTCGCCTCCGCCCGGACGTATGCCCTGCAAAACACGGATGTGGCGCTCTTGATGGGCGCGCGGCTGAACTGGATCATGCACTTCGGCCTGCCGCCGCGCTGGAGCCCGGACGTCAAGATCATTCAACTGGACGTGGCCGCGGAGGAGATCGGCACCAACGTGCCCGCCGCCGTCGGCCTCGTAGGCGACGGCAAGGCGATCACGGCGCAGCTCAACAAGGCGCTGGAGGCGCAGCCCTGGCAGTTCGGCGCCGAGAACCTCTGGCGCTCCGGCCTGCAGAACAAGGCGGAGACGAACAAGCGCAACACCGAGCCGATGCTCGCCTCCGACGACGTGCCGATGGGCTACTACCGCGTGCTGCGCGAGATCCGCGACGCCCTGCCGCGCGACGCGATCATCTCCAGCGAGGGCGCCAGCACGATGGACATCGGCCGGCAGGTGCTGAACAACTACGAGCCGCGCACCCGTCTCGACGCCGGCTCCTACGGCACGATGGGCGTGGGGCTGGCCTTCGCCATCGCCGCCGCGGTGGTGCATCCGGACAAGCGCGTGGTGAACGTGGAGGGCGACTCGGCCTTCGGCTTCAGCGGCATGGAAGTGGAGACCGCCTGCCGCTACAACCTGCCGATCACCTTCTGCATCATCAACAACAACGGCGTGGGCGGCGGACCGCCGGAGACGGACCACAATCCGCTGACCGCGCGGCCCGGCGCCTACACGGCCACGGCGCGCTACGACAAGATGGCGGAGGCGTTCGGCGGCCTCGGTTTCTTGTGCGAGCGGCCGGAGGAGATCCGCCCGGCGCTGGACAAGGCGTTCGCCTCGGGCAAGACGGCGGTGATCAACATCATGATCGACCCGCGCGCCCAGCGCCGCCCACAGGAGTTCGCCTGGCTGACGCACTGAGGCGGCGCGCGAGCGGCCCTCATAACCCCCCGACCCCCTTCTCTCCCATCACGCTGCGCTATGGGAGAGAAGGGGGCGATCGTTGGCAGGAAGCGCGAGCGGTGATCGGGTTAGTCCCGGTGGGCGCCGGAGGACACCCCTCCCGAAGCATCGGGTGGCGCTGAAGACCGGACCACACCGCCATGTGTGGGGCGTGGAAGGGCTCTTCCAGGTGCCCGGCCGCGTGCCGGATAACCGTATGACGCGTGGAACGTCCCTCTCTCCCATTTCCATAATTTCAGCCGTCAATCGAACGAGCGGGGTGGGAGAGCGGGGACGGGGAGTGAGGGCTGCCCGCATTTACCGGCCGCTGAAGTGCGGCGGGCGCTTCTCGCGGAAGGCGGCCAGCCCTTCGGCCAGGTCTTCCAGCTCGCGGCCCTGCACCACGGCCGAGCCTTGCTGCCAGTATGCGCCGTCTGGATCCTCCTCCCAGCCCGCGTACACGGCCTTCTTGGTCAGGCTCAGCGCTGCCGTGGGGCCGGAGGCGAGCCGCTCGGCCAGCTCGTCCACCGCGGCGTCGAGCCCGGCGGCATCCACCACCCGCGTGACCAGGCCGAGGCGCAGCGCTTCCTCGGCGTCCAGCGGCTCGCCCAGTAGCGTCATCTCGATCGCTTTGCCGATGCCGAGATACTGCTGCAAGAGGTTCGTGCCGGTGGCGAGGCCGCGCTTGATGAACGGCGTCGCCAGGCGCGCGTTGGCGGCCATCACGCGGAAGTCGGCGCCAAGCGCCAGGTTGAAGCCCGCGCCGTAGGCGTAACCCTGGATGCGTACGACGATCGGCTGCGCCAGGCTGCGCATCAGCCGCAGCGTGCTGGTCCAGCGGCCCGGCCCGGCCACGTAGTGCTGGATGGCGCCGCGCCGCCGCTGCGCCAGCACCTCGTCGGGCGTGCGCTCGCGCCCCAGCTCGTCGCCCGCGCAGAACGCCCGCCCCGCGCCGGCGAGCACGATCGCCCGCACGCTTGCGTCCTCGGCGCAGCGCGCGAAGGCGTCGTAGAGCGCGAGGCCGAGCGCGTGATCGATCGCGTTCAGCTTCTCGGGGCGGTTCAGGGTGATGCGCGCGATCGCGCCCGTCTGCTCGAACTGCAGGATTCGCGGCTCGCTTGCTTCGGTCATCGCTTGCTTGCTTCTTCCGGCGCTAACAGCTAATAGATGACGTGTTCGGCAACCAGCCGAGCATACTCCTGGGTGTCCAGCTTAAGCAGTTGCCGGAACACGTGGGCGTTGTCCTCGCCCACCGCCGGCGGGCGGCGGAACTGCCCCGGCCGCTCGCCGTCCGCCAGCCAGGGAAAACCGAGGGTCTGGCGCGTGCCGCCTTCCAGGCGCTCCACGGGGCTGATGAACGCCCGCGCGGCCAGGTGCGCGTCACTCAGCACGTCGGCGGGCGTGAGCGTCGGCGTCGCGGCGATGCCCGCGGCCTGCAAGCGCGCCGCGCAGTCTTCCGCCGCCTGCGGCCGCACCCAGGCCGCGATGGTGGCGTCCAGCTCATCCGCGTGCGCCCAACGGCCCGCGGCCGTGGCAAGGCGCGCGTCGTCCAGCAGTTCCTCCCGCGCCATGAGGCGGCAGAGCGCGGTCCAATCGGCGTCTGACTGCACGCTGAGCGCAAGCCAGCGGTCGTCGCCCGCCGCGGCGTAGCAGCCCTGCGGCGCGTTGAGCGGATCGCGGTTGCCGCGCGGCGCCAGCAACTCGCGGTTGAGTCCCCAGGCCAGCAGCGGCTCGGGCAGGGCGGCGATCGTCGTCTCCGCCATGGAGAGGTCGATATAGCAGCCTTCGCCGTGCCGCCGCTGGCGCCAGAGGGCGGCGAGTAAGAGGTACGTCGCCATCGCGGCGGTCAGCGGGTCCGTCCAGATGCCGGCGGCCGAGCGCGGCGGCAGGCCGGGGTGCGCCGCGAGGCCGGCCCAGCCGGTGAAGCACTGGATCAGCGTGCCGTAGGCGACGCGATCGCGCTCCGGCCCGCTGCGCCCCAGCGCCGAGGAGGAGAGCATGACCAGGCGCGGGTTCTGCTCGCGCAGGGCCGCGTAACCGAGACCAAGCCGCTCCATCACGCTGCTGGAGAAGTTCTCGATCACGGCGTCGCTTTGCGCGATCAGGCGGCGGGCAAGGTCGCGCGCCGCCTCGTGTTGCAGGTTGAGGGTGATGCTGCGCTTGCTCGGGTTCAGCTCCTCCCAGGCCAAATCGCGCTGCGAGAGGTCGGGCCGCGTGCGCGACTCGATCTTGATCACCTCGGCGCCCAGGGCGGCGAGGTACTTCGTGCAGATCGGCCCGGTCAGCACCCAGCTGAAGTCGACGATGCGGACACCGGCGAGGGGGAGGGTGGAGGGCGTAAGGGACGGCGGCGCAGAACGCGGCGCCTCCGCGGCACGGTCGCCTGTCACCGGTGCGCGGGAACCTTCCCCGTCGATCCGGTACGGCGTTCCGGGAACCGTCAGCGGACCGGTTCCGGAGTCACCGATCTCGACGAAGAAGCCACGGGCCTGCAACTGCGGCGAGGCCAGCAGATCGGCGGCGCGGCCCAGCGGGTAGCAGGCAACGCGCGCCGCCTGCGCTGCCTCGAAGACGGCCGATGTGGCGCGCTCGCCGCTCCAGGCGGCGAGCAGTGGATACAGCTCGCGCCAGTGCCGCTCGCGCGCCCGGCGGTCGGCGAAGCGGGGCTCAGCGCCCCAGGCCGGGCTGCCCATCACCTCGAGCCAGCGCTGCCACTGGTGCTCCTCGCGCGGCGAGATCGCCACCCAGCCGTCCGCGCAGGGCAGGAGCGCCACGGTCGGGTTCGACGGCTCGCTGGAGAAACGGCGCCGCACCTCGCCCGTGCGTTCGAGGGCGCTGTACTGCGACTGGTTGAGCGCCGCGACCGCCTCCTGCAAGGAGAGATCCAGGTGGCAGCCACGGCCACGGCGCTGCACGACATGCAGACCATGCATGGCGGCCGCCGCCACCAGCTCGCCGGCGAGAAACGCGGCGCCGTAGCTGGGCGCGTTGTGCGGCGGCAGATCCGGCCGGTCCACCTGCAGCGCCGGGAAGCCGAAGGCCATGCCGGAAGCGTGGAAGGCGATCAGATCGTTGCCGCGCCAGGCGGCCTGCGGTCCGGTCTGCCCGAACGGCGTCACCGAGACCAGCGCCAGCCGCGGATTGACCGTGAGCAGGGCGGTGATGTCGAGGCCGAGCCGCGCCATCTCGCCGGGAGCGAAGCTCTCCAGCAGCACGCCGGCGTCGCGGCACAGCTCGAACACAGCCTCGCGGCCGGAGGGAGCTTCGAGATCGATCGCGACGCCGCGCTTGCCTGAATTGAGATAGCGGAACAGACCGCTGCGCTCGCGGTGCGGCAGGTGGCCGGGAAAGGGGCCGCGAGCGCGGCAGAGATCGCCCGCGGGCGGCTCGACCTTGATCACGTCGGCGCCGAGATCGGCCAGGAGCTTGCCGCCGTAGGGCCCGGCGATCTCCTGCGCCAGCTCGATCACCCGCAGCCCGGCCAGCAGCCGTTCCGCCATTCTGCTGCCTCCCGCGAACCGGGGTTTGCCGGGAACAGCGTACGCGATCACCGCTGCGGACGAACGGCTTCGCGGCCTGACCGCCCGGTCTTCCGGAGCGTGTTTGCTAAGCTCACGGCAAAGGGAGGGCAGCGGCGACGTGCGCGTAATCCCGTCCTGGTGGAGCGTGCGCTCGGTGCGCTACTGGCTGGTGGTGGCGGCCGCGGCGCCCGCCGGCCTGCTTGCCGGCGCGATCCTGACGACGCACTGCGCGCGGGCGCCTCACGATCCGGCGCCCTCAAGCACGGCCCTGGCCGCGGCCGCCGCCCGAACACCCGCGGCCGAGACTCCTTCGCCAACCGCGAACCCGGCGGCCACACGGCAGCGGAACGAAGCCTTCGTACGCGCCGCCTACCAGGACATCTTCGGTTCGCCACCCGCGGTTGACCTGCTCGACCGCTGGCTCACCGCGCTCGACGGCGGCGCCACCCGCCTGCAGGTGGCGGCCGCGTTGTATTCATCGCCGGAATACGATGCGATGTTCGTCAACACCACGTATCAGCGGCTGCTGGGCCGCGCCGCCGACGCGGATGCGCTCGCCGCCTGGTCGGCCGCGCTGAAGAACGGCGAGTCGCAGGAGCAGCTGATCGCCGGTCTGCTCGGCTCGCCGGAATACTTCCAGCACCAGGGCAGCTCTGACGCCGCCTGGCTCGACGGGGCCTTCAAGGAGATGCTGCACCGCGAGCCAACGCCCGCGGAGCGCGACTCCCAGCTTGCGGCGCTGAACGCCGGCGCGGGGCGCGGCGACATCGCCGACGCGCTCGGCCTCGGCGACGAGTACCGCCGTGCCTTCCTCGCCGCCGCCTTTCAGCAGTACCTCGGCCGCGCCCCCACGGCCGAGGAGCAACGCTGGCTGCTCGGCGCCATGGCAGAGGGCCGGACGAGTACCAACGTGCGCGTCGCGCTGATCGGCTCGGACGAGTACCTGCGCCGCCACGCCGCATAAGCCGGGCGCGGCGGCTATACTCAGCACAACCGTGGCCGCGTCCGCAGAGGCGCGGCCCGCGACTCGAGAGAGGAACCGGCCCCATGACGGCAGCACCGGAGACCGCCCGCAGCGTGCGCACGATGTGTCCGATGAACTGCAATCCGACCTACTGCGGCATGATCGTGGAGGTCGAAGACGACCGCGTGCGTGCGATCCACGGCGACACGGAGAACCCGGACAGCCACGGCTTCCTCTGCATCCGCGGACAGGCGGCCGGCGAGATCGTAGACAACCCGTTGCGCCTCTTGCAGCCGCGCCTGCGCGAGCGGCGCGAGCCCGGCGCCTGGCGCGACGCGAGCTGGGACGCCGCCCTCGAGCGCGTCGCGGAGGCGATGCTGCGCGCGGGGCCGGAGGCGGTCGCCGTCTGGCATGGGCACGGGCTGATCGTGAATACGCTGCACCGGCAGGTGACGCAGCGCTTCGCCAACATGGCCGGTTTCCAGTGGTGGAACCCCTCGATCGTCTGCTGGGGGCTGGGCGGCTTCGGCCTGACGCTCACCGGGCCGACCGAGGTGAACACGAAAGAAGATATGGCGGCCAACGCCGAGCTGATCCTGCTCTGGGGAGCAAATCTGATCAGCCAGCCCGGCACGGCGCCGCACGTGATCGCGGCGAAGCGCCGCGGCGCCTACGTCGTCGCCATCGACGTGCGCCGCAGCGAGGCCTTCGCGCAGGCGGACGAGGCGTACCTGATCAAGCCGGGCGCTGACGCGGCGCTGGCGCTCGGCATGGCGCACGTGATCACCGGGGAGGGGCTGCACGACGCCGCCTTCGTGGCGGAGCACGGCGAGGGCTTCGCGGCGTTTGCCGAGCATGTGCGCCAGTTCACGCCGGCGTGGACCGAGGCGCAGACGGGCATTCCCGCCGCCGCGGTGCAGGCGCTTGCTCGGCGCTACGCGGCGACGCGGCACAGCATGATCCTGCTCGGCGGCTCTTCGATGCACAAGAGCGGCAACGGCTGGTACGGCAGCCGCGCCGTCGCCTGCCTGCCGGGGCTGACGGGCGCACTGGGGCAGCCGGGCGGCGGCTTCGGGCCGCGCCACGCGGCGCAGGCGCACGGCGGCGGCTTCGCCAACCTGGCCGCGGTCGAGACGCGGCCGCCGGGCGATTACGTGATCTCCGAGATGAGCAGCGTGCTCGACGCGTTGGACGCAGGGCGGATCAAGGTGCTGCTGCTGCTTGGCACCAACATGCTGTCGTCGTTTGCGGACACGAGCCGCGTGGCCGCGGCGCTGGCGAAGATGGATCTCGTCGCCTGCTTCGACCTGTTCATGAATGAGACGGCGCGCGGCTACGCCGACGTGGTGCTGCCCGGCACCTCGTGGCTGGAGGAGACCGGCTACAAGGCGACGGCCACCCACCTCTACCTGATGGAACAGGCGATCTCGCCACGCGGCGCGGCGCGCTCGGCCTCCTGGGTGTTGCAACAGCTCGCCGAACGGCTGCGCGCCGACGAGCGCTTCGCCGGCCCGCTGCAGGACTTCTTCCCCTGGGCCAGCGCCGACGAGCTGATGTCCGCGGCCTTCGATCACGAGGCGACGGGCCGCATCAGCGCCGAGCAGCTGCGCGCCGAGGGCGGTATCCACCGGCTGGCCGTCTCCGAGGTCGCGCACCCGGATCTGCGCTTCGCTACGCCCTCGGGCAAGGTCGAGTTCTACTCCGCGAAGGCAGAGGCGATGGGCCTGCCGCCGCTGCCGGTCTACGAGCCGGTGCACGAAGACGCAAGCCGCCAGCCGGAACGCGCCGCACGCTTTCCCTTGCTCTTCCGCCAGGGCCGCGCGATCACGCACTTCCACGCCTTCTACGACCACGGCCGGGCGCTGCCCACGCTCGCGGACGCCGACCCCGAGCCGCGCCTCTGGCTCAACCCCGCCGACGCCGCCGCGCGCGGCCTGGCCGACGGCGAGGCGATCCGCATTCACAACGACCGCGGCGCCATGCAGGCGCGGTCGCTCGTGACGGAGCGCGTGCCGGCGGGCGTGGTCTGGATGCACGACGGCTGGCCGGGGATCAATGACCTGACCAGCGGCGCCCGCGCGGTGCCGGACGCGGCCGTGCGCGCCTTCGAGCCGTCCGGCGCCGCGGCCTACGAGGCGCGGGTGCAGGTCAGCCGGCTCTCGGAGTAGGGGCTCACTCCGGGGACATGTCGCGGCAAGCGGTCATCGCCGGAGCGCGGCAAGCCACGGGCCTTGCGACAGCGGATGGAGCTGAGCCGGGCGGCGCCGGCCCCAGGCAATGCGCGTCCAATCAGGCGAGCGCCGGCGGAGACTCGTGATCGGTCCAGCGGCGGTCGGTAGCGGAACCAGGAGCAGCGGCGGCAGCGGTTGGCACCAGCGTCAGGCGGCCGGCGCCGAAGAGATGTACGCCCTCGTCTGAGGCGTCGAACAGGGCCCGCATCGCCTCCTCGATCAGCAGCGCCGCAAGCGAGTTGCGCTCGCAAGGGATACGCAGGCTCATGCCCAGGCGCACGGGCACACGCTCCACGTTGCCTTCGAGCCGGAAGACCCAGCGCACGCGGTCGTGAACGCGCTGGGCCAGCCGCGTGGCGTCGCCAGGCGAGCGCAGATGGCTGGCGAAGGCGAGGAAGCGGCCGTCGCCGAGGTGGGCCGTGCGGTCGACGCGGCGCAGGCTCTCGGACAACGCCCGTGACACGCCGACCAGGCCGAGATCGACGAAAGCGTCGCCGTACTGGCGGCGCAGCCAGTCGACCTGCGGCACACCAAGGGCCAGCACCGCCAGCCCGCGTTCACCGGCCAGCTCGCGGCGATAGGCACGGTCCAGTTGACCGCTGAACAGGGCGACGCCGGAGAGGCCGGTCAGGCTGTCGTAGATCGTGGGGTCCATCGCCGCCTCGCTTCTGAACCAGGTCCGCCAAAGTATCGAAGCGGCCACGCGAATCTTCAGTGCCTGCCGGGATCTGGGCGGCGAACGGCGCCGCCACGCTGCTCTTCTTGCATTCTTCGTGCCGACTCTAACTGCACAAATTCAGTAGTATAGCGGTGCAGTAAACCATCGTTGAAGGCGAGAGTTGAAAGTCCGAGACGGGGTGAAGCAGCCTGAGGCGGACGGCTGGTATGAGGTCCGCGGCGGCAAGGCCAGCCATCGCCAATATCGCCATCCGCGGAAGTCCGGCGCCGTCACCGTGGCCGGTCACGACGGCAAGGATATGCCGACGGGCACGCTGGGCGCAGTGCTTCGGCAAGCAGGACTCAAGCGGTAGACCTGCACCGCGGGTCACTCAGCCGGGAGGTGGAGAGGATGGATCATCGTCTGCAGGACATCGTGGTGCGCCCCGCGGTGCATGTCGTGGTCGAGCAGGAGGACAAGGCGTGGGGAGCCTATGTTCCGGCAATGCCGGGGGTCGTCGCGGTCGGCTCAAGCGAAGCGGAGGTCATCGATCTGATCGAGTCCGCACTGAGCTTCCATTTCGCCGATGAACACCGCGTACAGCTTGCCTGCGAAGCGCACGACGAAGTAGACGCCGAAGTGCAACGGCTGGCTCAGGAGGCATCGGCGACGCTGACACTGGCCGAGGCGGCGCAGATCGCCGGCGTCACCCTCGGGGCCATCACCAACGCCATCGCTCGCGGGCGACTCACCGCAACGCCCGCACCGGCGGATGCGATGCCGGTCCGCGGGCGGCGCACGCGCCTGGTCTACCGACAGGAGGTCGAGCAGTGGCGCAAGCAGCGCGCCGCGCGACTGACGCGCCAGCTGCGCCGGCTCACACACCGGTAGCCGGCCGGTCGAGCCAGCGAGTGGGCGCTCCTCAGCGCCGGGCCCGGCCTCGGTGCGCCGGCAAGGCAGGGTAGGGTAGGCTGAGCCTCAACCAACGCATAGGGGAGGCCACCCACCGATGGCAGCCGGTCAGCGTGTGCTGCAACGCCCGCGGCCGATCCTCGGCCTGCCGGGCGGCGTGGTGACGGCGGCGCTCGTCGCCCTGCTCTGCCTGTTCTGGGGTGTGACCTACACGGTGGTGAAGGCGGCGCTGCACGACGCCTCGCCGCTGATGCTGGCCGTGGCCGCACGTGGCGCCGGTGTGCTGCCTGCTCTGGCCTTCGCCCTCGCGCTGGGCGGGCCGCTCCCACGCGACTGGCGCTTTCACCGCTTCGCCTTCGTGCTGGGCGTCTTCAACGTGGCCGGGCTCTCCGGCTTCATCAACCTGGGTTCGCAACATGTCAGCTCCGGCGAGGCCTCGCTGATCGTCTACGCGCAGCCGTTGCTCGTGGCGCTGGCGGCGCGGCTGTGGCTGGGCGAGCGCGGTGGGTCGCGGCGGGCGCTCGGCCTGCTGCTCGGCTTCGCCGGGCTCGTCGTGGTGCTCAGCGACCGCATCCACCCTGGCGCCCATCCGCAGTGGCTGGGCTATGCCGAGCTGTTCGGCGCGGCGCTCTGCTGGACGGCGAGCACGCTGCTGTTCAAGCGCGTGCCGCCCGGCGCGCCGCTGGTCTGGCTAACGATGTTGCAGTACACCTACGGCGTGCTGCCGCTGATTCCGCTGATGCCCTTCACCGAAACGGTGCGGCTCAACCTGACGCTGCACCTGGCCGCGCTGCTGGTGCTGCTGGGGGCGATCATCGGCCCGCTCGGCTGGCTGATCTGGCTCTACCTGCTGGAGCGCGGTGAGGCGTCGGTGGTGAGCGGCAACGTCTTCTTCGTGCCGCTGGTCGCCGTGCTCTCGGGCGTCGTCTTCCTCGGCGAGACGCTGCATCCGCTGGTGGGCGCGGGCGCAGCGCTGATCGCGCTCGGCATCGCGCTGGTCAACCGCAGCGCAGCGCCGAACGCCGAACGCCCGCTGGCGATCGGGGAGCGGCCCATTGTGACGCCTGCCCGCGAGTAGCCTGCCCAACCGTACGGCACGGTGAACGTGCCTGGACCGCCGTGCCCGCCAGTAACCTGCGCTTACGGGGAAAAGCGTGCGGCTACGCGAACGGCTGGCCGTAGCGTTCCCGGCTCACGATTTCGGCGAAGGGCTTGCGGTTCTTCTTGCCCCGCCCCAGCCGCGTCACCGGGTAGCCGAAGGGCACGATCGCCATCACCTTCAGCGTGGCCGGAATCCCCAGCACCGCGTTGGCCCAGTCCAGGTTGCCGAAGCCGACCCAGTTTGAGCCGACGCCTTGGTCCCAGGCGGTCAGCATCATCGACTGCACCGCCCGGCTGACATCGGAGACGTTGTAGATGGACTCCTCCATGACCACGACCACCGCGAGCGCCGCATCGGCGATGTAGGGTCCCGTCTGCGCCAGGCCGCCCAGCCGCCGCAGCATGGCGCGGTCCTGCACGGCGATGAAGTGCCAGGGCTGGCCGTTGCGCGAGCTGCCCGTGAGCCAGGCGGCTTCCACGATGCGGCGCACCAGCTCCGCCGGCAGCGGCTCGTCCTTGTAGCGGCGCACGGCAAGCACGGTGCGGACCGCATCGAACACGGTCATGGTTTGGGCCTCCTCCCCTGCATGGCGACGCACGGCCGCCAGTTCGGAGCGTAGCGCGCCGGTCGTCTGGCTGCACACCCCAGGCGAGCGGCAAGCGCCGCCGGCTACAGAGTTCCAGCGAACGGCGTGAAGGCGACGCGCAGGCCCGCCGCCGCCGGCGGCGCGGCCGGGGCGAGCGCCGAACGCTTCACACCAACGGCCCAGATGCACTCGCCGTCAAGGAACAGCAACGGCACACTCGGCCGGCGTGCTCGCTCGACCTGTTCGTCCACGAAGATATCCTGCAGCTTCTTGCTGCCGCCCAGCCCGGCAGGACGCATGCGGTCGCCCGCGCGCCAACCGCGTACGGAGAGCCGCACCGGGTCCGGCAGCACGAGGTACGCCGAGAGCGTGTCCGGCTCAGGTGCGGGCTCGCGCGGATGGAAGGCCGAGACGGTGACGCGCCAGCCGGGCAGCTCGGTCTGCCCGAAGGCCAACTGCCGGCAACCGCCTGCCTCGGCGGGGAGCGCGGCGCCGGCGGCAGCAGGTGTTTCAGGCGGCAAGCGGCGGAAGCGCAGCCCGGCGAGCGTCGCTTCGGCGCGCCAGCCCTGCCCCACGTCGCAGCGCCGGCCCAGCGTGCCGCGCCAGCAGGAGAAGACCGCTGCCACCTGGCGGGCGCCCGGAGCCCCGGCGCCGCCCAGCAGCTCGGCCAGCACCCGCGCCACGAGCTGCTTGCCTATGAACGGCGCGAGGCCAGCGGGCGAACTCTTCAGCAGGAAACCATCGCCATCGCGGCGCCACAGCGCGGCGGCCAGCCGCTCGACCTCGCCGTCGAGCCAGGCATCCAGCTCACGCGCCTGCCCGGCAAGCCGCAGCAGCGACCGCTCCGCGCCGGGCGCGAGCGAGCGCAGCAACGGCAAAAGCTCATGCCGCACACGGTTGCGGGCGAAGCGCGGCGAGGCGTTCGTCTCGTCCTCGCTCCAGGAAACGCCACGCTCGCGGCAATAGCCGCGCGTCTGCTCCGGCCAGGCGCCGAGCAGCGGGCGCAGCAGCAACGGCCTGCCGTCGCCCCAGGGCCGGCTCCGCGGCGGCATGGCCGCCAGCCCGCCGACGCCGGTGCCGCGCAGCAGGCGCAGCAGCACGGTTTCCGCCTGGTCGCCGGCCGTATGCGCCGTGAGCACGGCCGCCGCATCGATCTCCGCCGCGACGGCGCCCAGCGCCGCGTAGCGCGCCCGCCGCGCCGCCGCTTCGGCAGAGCCCCGCACGCCGCGAGGCGCCTGCACTCCAGTCTCGACCTGCACCCGGCGCAGCAGCAGCGGCACGTCCAGCTCGCGGCAATTCGCGGCCAGCAGCGCTTGCTCCGCCAGCCGCGCGGCCTCGGGCCGCAGGCCGTGGTCGATATGGCAGGCGATCAAGGCGGCGGGGAGGAAGCCGCCGGCGGCTAGCGCCCGCAGCGCCAACAACAACGCGGTGGAATCCGCGCCGCCCGAGGCAGCGACAATCAGCCGTGGCGGGCCATCGACAAGGGGCAGCTCCGGCAGCGCCGCCAGCAGCCGCCGCTCGAACTCGCGCAGCGCGGTGCGGCGTGGCATGGCGTCAGGGGCCGAAATACTTCTCCCACCAGTCGCCCGCGACGCCGGCTGCCGGAGACGGCGACGGCGCAGAGACGATGATGGGGTGGTCGCCGGGCTTGATCAGGCCGTCGTGGCGGGCCATCGCCTCGATGAAGGCGTCGCTCTGCATCCACTGGCGCAGCGCGTCGAGCCTGGCGTAGCGGCTTTGCTCGGTTTGAATCTGCGCCTGAAGCTGTGCGCGGTCGCGGTCGAGCTGATACTGGTGCACGTAGTTGCCCACGATCGAGAAGCCGCAGTAGACGGCGACGAGTCCCGCGGCGATCAGCAGCAGCCGCACGGGGGTGAACCCCAACGCTTCGCAACGCCCGCGCACCAACCGCCTTCCTCCCGCTCGCCGGCCGCGCCCGCGCGGCGATCGACCGGCCGAGAGCCATCATAGCGCAGATGCTGTTTTCGCTGTTATGCTGTTACATATCTACAGGGGCAGTCCGCGGCGGACGTGCCACGGGTCTTCGCCCAGCAGGCCGGCGGCCTCAAGATGGCAGAGGTCGTTGAAGCTGACCAGCCGCCGCTGCCCTGGCAGCACCTCGACGATCGCCAGGCTGGCGACGCCCTGGCGCAGCCGGCGGAACTCGTGCAGGGGCAGGCCGAGGATCGCGCAGAGCACGGTCAGCAATACGAAGTTGTGGCTCACCACGGCCGCCACGCCGGCAGGATGGCGGGCGATCACACGCTCGACCACGGCCATCGCCCGCGCCTGCACCTGCGCCAGGCTTTCGCCGCCGGGCATGGCGGCGCCGCCCGCGTCCTGCGAGAGCCAGGCCTTCATGAACTCGGGGAAGCGCTCGCGCAGCTCGGCGCCGCTGAGCCCCTCCATCGCGCCGATGTCCATCTCGATCAGGTCCGGCTCGATTGCGACGCCGAGGCCATGCGGCGCGGCGATCGCCTCGGCAGTCTGGCGGGCGCGCACCAGGGGACTGCTGTAGATCGCTTCGAGCGGCGCGGTGCTCAGCCGTTCGGCCAGCGCCGCCGCCTGCCGTTGACCCAGCTCGCTGAGCGGATTGTCGGCACGGCCCTGCACGAGGCCGTCGCGGTTGTGCGCGGTCTGCGCATGGCGCAGCAGCAGCAGCCGCAGCAGCTCGGGCGGCGCGGTCACCGGCGGGCGACCGGCGCGGCGAGGATCAGCGCCGCGCGCTCGATGTGCCGCAGCGCGGCCGCGATGCCGAGCGCGGCAGCAAGCTGGTCGGGCCGCGCCGTCGCGCCTTCCTCGGCCCGCAGCCGCGCCGTGAGCACGGGGCCGTCGGCGCGGCGCTCTAGCCGCAGATCGAGCACCAGCGGGCGCAGATCGTAACGGCGCGTCTCTTTCTCGCGCACGTGCTCCCAGGGGAACGTCTCGGCGGCGAGGAAGGCGGCGATCCGCTGCTCGATCGCGCCGAGATCGGCGCCTGGCTGCAGCTGCAGCTCGTACTCGGCGGCGCGCAGCTGCGACTGCAGGGACGGCTCCTCCAGCGGCGCCTCGGCCACCCGCGCCAGGCTCAGCCCCGGCGGCAGTTGCGGCGCCAGCGCGTCGCGGAAGCGTTCCGGCGTCCAGGCTTCGGCGAGAAAGACGTCGATTAGCTCGGCGCGGCCGGTCTGGCCCACGGCGAGCGGCGGGCCGAGGTTGATCTGTGGGTGCGGCGTGAAGCCCTCGGAGTAGGCCACGGGCGCGTGGGCGCGGCGCAGCGTGCGCTCCCAGAAGCGCAACATGTCCAGGTGCGAAACGTACTGCAATTCGTGCCCGCGCGCGTAGCTCAGGCGCAGCCGCTGCACTTTGGCGCTCATTCAAGCACTCCCAAGCACTCCGTTGGTCGTAGGGGGCACGCGTTCGTTTGAGATGGGCGATCACTCGCCCATGACGGTCACCTCAGCAGAGTTGCCCGCCGTGCGGGCAGGTGCCTTCACTCCGCCCGCGCGGCCCCTTCGATCAGCTCGATCGCGGCCGAGTGCGGGTCGAGGTCGCGCTCGGCCACGCGCCGCGCCAGCTCATCGAGCTGCGTGCCGCCTTCGCCGCTGAGGTAGCGGCGCATGACCTCGGCGCGCACGGCCTCCACGATCTGGTGGCGGGAGCGTTCCAGCCGCCGCTGCGCCAGCTTGCCGGAGCTTTCCAGATACTCGCGGTGCCGGTCGATCGCGTCGGCCAGCTCGGGAATGCCCTCGCCCCTGGTCGAGACCACGCGCACGATCGGGATGATCCAGTCGCCGTGCTCGGAATACGAGAGCAGCGCCTTGAGCTGGCTCATGAGAATGTCGGCGCCGGCAAGGTCCGCCTTGTTGACGACGAGGATGTCGGCGATCTCCATGATCCCGGCCTTCATCGTCTGGATGTCGTCGCCGGCGCCGGGTGTGAGCACGAGGCAGGTCGTCTGTGCCGTGCGGGCGATGTCGACTTCATCCTGGCCGGCGCCGACCGTCTCCACCAGCACGACGTCCTTGCCGGAAGCGTCCATGACGCTGATCACGTCGGCCGCCATGGCCGTGAGCCCGCCGAGCGACTGGCGCGTGGCCATGCTGCGCACGAAGATGCCCTCGTCGTTGGTGAGATCCTGCATGCGGATGCGGTCGCCCAGGATCGCGCCGCCGGTGAAGGGGCTCGAGGGATCGACGGCGATGATGCCGACGCTGCGCCCGCGTTTGCGCTCCTCCCGCGCCAGGGCGCCGGTGAGCGTGCTCTTGCCGGAGCCGGCCGAGCCGGTGACGCCGACCGTGTGCGCGTGGCCGGTATGGCGGAAGAGGTCGCGCACGGCGGCGCGGCCCTCGGGCAGGTTCTCCTGCACCCAGGTGATCACGCGCGAGAGGGGGCGGCGCTCGCCGCGCAGCACGCGCTCGAGATAGCCCTCGATGTAATCATGGAAGTCGTTGCTGGCTGCAGTCACGCCGGGGCGCCCACGTGCGAACGGACGTATTCAATGATGTCGTTGGTGGAGCTGCCGGGGCGGAAGACGGCCTTGAAGCCGAGTTGCTCCAGCATCGGCGTGTCCTCTTCGGGGATGATGCCGCCGGCGAAGAGCAACACGTCGTCCACGCCGCGCTTCTTCAGCTCCTCTACGATGCGCGGAAACAGCTCCATGTGCGCGCCGGAGAGGATGCTGAGGCCGACGACATCCACGTCTTCCTGCAGCGCGGCTTCGGCAATCATCTGCGGCGTCTGGCGGATGCCGGTGTAGATGACTTCCATGCCGGCGTCGCGCAGCGCCCGCGCCACCACCTTGGCGCCGCGATCATGGCCATCCAGCCCCGGCTTTGCGATCAGCACGCGAATTTTTCGTTCCAAGGTCATTTGAGATCTCCGATGGTCATAGGGGGCACGCCCCCTCTCACCCCCGATACGGTGACTGGCGTGTTGATTTGACTGCGAGCGGTCCCCGACTGCGGCAATCTCCGATGGTCGTAGAGGGCGAGCGTCGGTATTGGATGGGCGCTAACTCGCCCATGGCGCTCACCCCCCGAACCTGAGGCGGCTTCGCCGCGGTGCTTGCACCGTGGGCGCCCGCCGGCATGGTGTGGCGACCGAGACTCACCTGCCCTGCTCCGCCCCTACACCCGCTCGCGAAGTTGAATCGAGACGCCGTGGGTGTTGCGCGGGCTAACGAAAGCCAGCCGGCTGCCGGCGGCGCCCGCCGGGTCGCCTACGCGCACGCCGGCCTCGCGCAGCGCGGCGACGGCCTTCTCGATGTCCGCAACCGCGAGCGAGATCAGGTACATCCCCTCGCCCTTCTCGTCCAGGAACTTCGAGACGGCGCCCTCGCCCAGCGGCGTGATCAGCTCGACGAAGGCGTTGGCGCCGGCCACGGGCAAGATCGCGTTGGAGATGCCCAGCGCGGCCACCTCGCGCCGCTCCTTCGTCGTAAAGCCGAAGTTGTTCTCCCAGGTGCGGCAGCCGGCGTCGAGGTCTTTCACGGCGAAGACGGCGTGGTCGAAGTTCTTGACGAGCGGGCCGGGCGCGGGCGCGTGGCCGCCCGCTGGCGGCGTGGCGAACTCGACCAGCACGCCGTGCGTGGCGCCCGGATGGATGAAGCCGATCATGCCGGCGAGGCCCTGGCGCGGCTGCTCATCGATCAGCCGCAGCCCCTTCGCCTTCGCCGCGGCCAGCTCGGCGCCCACGTCGTCGCTCTCGAAGCAGACGTGGTGCAGCCCTTCGCCCTTCTCCAGGAAGCGGGCGACACCGGTGCCCTCGCGCGTCGGCTCCAGCAGCTCGATCTCGGATTCGCCGGCGGGCAGCAGCACGCCGCGCACGCCCTGATCCTCGATCACCGCGTCCTTGGCGACGGACAGGCCGAGCGTGTCGCGGTAGAAGCGCAGCGCCTCGTCCGCGCTGCGCACGACCACGCCGACGTGATGGATCTTCTTGAGCATCGATGCGAGCCTCCTGAGGCGGCGTCTCCGCGGATGCGCGATCCGTCGGGGCGACGAAAAGGGCGCACCATTCATGCCAATGCGCCCCTACACGATCCGTTGCCCGCGCGGTTACGTCAATCTCGGCCTGGCGCCGGGGCGCCGTGCCGCCAGGCGCGGACCTCCTCGATGTGCTCCAGCGGGTGGCCGGCGATCGTCTGCATGATGCGCATGGCCGTCTTGCCCTCGGCGAAACGGTCCTCGGGCAAGGCCTTCGCCGCGGCCTCAAAGCGGGCCATGCCGGTCTCCAGGTCCTTGCGCACCTGCGCGATGCTCTTACCGTGCGCCTCTTCGACGTAGCGCGCGTTCATCCCATCGTTGTCCGAGAGATCGACGCCTTCCGGGGAAGGCCGCTCGCCACGGGCCATGCGCTCGTAGGCCTGGCCCATCATGTTGCACCAGGCGCCGAGATGGACCAGCAACTCGCGCGCCGACCAGCTGCCGAGCCAGACTTCGGTGAGCTTCGCCTCCGGCAGATCGCGCAGCTCGCTCAGCAGCGCGTTGGTGTTGGTGTGCAGGGCTTCGAGTTCGCGTTCGCGCGTCGCCATGGCCCGCCGCTCCTTCGATCGCGGATGTGCTCAGCCGGCCGCGGGAGCGGCCTCCGGCCGTTCCACCATGCCGCGAGGGTGGATAAAAGTCCAGCCGCCCGCGGTGTGGCCCTGTTTTCGGCCCCTTGACAGGCTGCCCGCCTGGCGCTACCCATAGGGCGGCGCGTCGCCGTGCGGATACGAAACAGGAGGCAGGCCGTGGCCGAGGTCGAACTGCTGCTCCAGGGCTTCTCGTTGGGCACCGATCAGGGCAGCCCCGCCTTCTGCGGCGTCACGCTGGTGCGCGGCTCGAAGACGATCCTGGTCGATGTCGCGCACACCGGCCGCCGCGAACTGCTGCTGGCGAAGCTACGCGAACGCGGTCTGCGCCCGCAGGACATCGACACCGTCGTGCTCACCCACGCCCACTGGGACCATATGCTCAACATCGACCTCTTCAGCAACGCCGAGGTGCTGGTGCACGAGGCCGAGCGCAGGTACGCCGCCAAACCCGATCCGGCCGACTGGGCCACGCCGAGCTACACCGGCCTGATTCTCGAGCAGATGAAGCTGCGGTCTGTACGCGAGGGCGACGAGATCGACAAAGGCGTGCGCATCCTCGACACGCCCGGCCATACGGTCGGCAGCATGACGCTGCTGGTGGAGAACAACGGCGAGACGATCGGCGTCACCGGCGACGCCCTGCCCAACGCCCGCTGCGCCCTCGCCGGCTCGCCCTACCTGATCTTCGCGACGGAAGCCGAGGCGCGCGAGAGCGCCCGCAAGATCACCTCACACTGCTCCGTGCTCTATCCCGGCCACGACCGGCCGTTCCGGCTGAAGGGCGGCTCGGTCGAGTATCTGATTCCCACCAGCATCCGCATCACCAGCCAGATTGAACCCTCGGCCACGGACGCCGGTATCACCCTGCATGGCGCCGAGCCGCGCAGCATCTGGGTGATGCCCCGCGCCGCGGCCGTCGGCGACTGAGCCGGCGCCACGCGGCGAAAGTCGCCATGCAGGACGGGAGCGCCGATAGTGCGCTCCCGTCCCTCGCTTTTCCGGCGCCGCCATGCGCGCCGGCGGCGGCGCTTCACGACCTGCAGCAGCGGAGTTGAGCCGTTCAGCATTCGCTACCCGAGAGCCGAATCATCAAGGCAGCAGGAAACAGACAGCAGCAACGGCCGGTATGGACGCCGGCCGTTGCTCAAGAGCGAGTGAAGGACGCGCACGGGTCGGGGCAGGGCCGCCGATCTCATGGTGCAAGCTCGCAACGCTCCTCGGTCAGCGCGGCAAGCGGCTGCATCAGGCGACGCCGATCCCGGCCAGTGTGGCGATCAGATCCTGGCGCAGGCGCCTGGGCATCGGGCGCTCGGACCTGGTTTCTCGAGAGTAGCAGCGCAGACACACGCAACTGCGGGCGCCGCCCGGCACGGCGACATCGTCCAGTTCCGTATCGAAGTGGCAAATAATGCACGAGTACATCGCGTGTTCCCCTATCCCGGCCGACGGCTGCAACCGTCCTCTATCACCAGTGTGCGGCGGCGCCCCTCACTACCCCATCACACTAATGAACTGTCCCGGATAGGACTTTTGGCCAGCGGGCTACTCCGCGGCGCGCCGAAGTAGGCATGCGCGCCGTGCAGGCAGGCAACTACAGGGGAACGAACGCGTGGGAGGGTGGTCGCGGCCGGTAGATGCTAGCGCCGGGCGACGACCTCGGGCGAGAGCCAGTCATGCGCCCAGTCGCCCATGGCCGCGACCACCGTGCCGAGAGCGCGGCCCTTGGCCGTGAGCCGGTATTCGATGCGCACCGGCGTTTCGGGGATTACGGAACGCTCGACGATGCCCTCTGCTTCCAGCTCTTTGAGCCGCTCCGAGAGCATGCGGTCGCTGAGGCCGGGGATCGCATGGGTCAGATCGCTGAAGCGCACGACGCCGCCGAGCATGGCGCGCAACACCGCGCCCGTCCAGCGCCGGCCGATCAACTCTACGGCGTGGTGGAAATAGGGGCAGAAGGCACTGACCGGGACATGCTCGTCCATGTCCTTATCTTATCGCACGTAAGCCGCTTGACAATGATGATGGGCGCAGGCAGCCGTCGGGTTTTCCCGGTGACAGAACGGCGCACGGCGACGCGGTCCCCGAACACCCGGACGGCCTCACACGGAAACGCCGCGGGCGGCGCGCGCCTGCGAACCGGGCACGGGCGCGGCAGCCGGGGTGGCGGCATACACGCGGCCGAGCAGCTCGCCGAGCTGCGCCGCCTCCTTGCGCGAGACGAAGCGGGCGAAGCGGGCGTCGATCGCCTGCGCGTAAACAGGCCAGGCGCGGCGCAGCTCCGCCAGGCCGGCGTCGGTGATCACGGCGAAGGTGCCGCGGCGGTCGCCGGGCGTCGGTTCGCGCCGCAGCAGCCCCGCGGCCTCCAGCCGATCGGCGAGGCGCGTGGCGTTGCTGCGGTTGAGCAGCATCGCCTCGGCCAGCTCGCGCATGCGCAGCCGCCTTCCCGGCGCGCCGGACAGCGCCGACAGCACGTCGTACCACTCGAGCGGCACCACGCCCGCCGCGCTCAGATCGCGGGCGATGCACTCGACCACGGCCGCGTGGGTCTTGAGGAAGGTGCGCCAGGCGTCCAGCCGGCGCTCGTCGATCGGCTCGCTCATGGCCAGAAGCATAGCACGCAGGTTCCGGCGGCTAAGATATGGTTTCGAAGCCGGCGATCGAAGACAATCTGCTGCCCCGCTATGGGAACCCCGATGGCCTTGATACCGTCTGCCGAAGCAGGCGGAGTAGCCGCGCGGTAGGATGGCAGCGGTGACGGCACATCGCCGCGCCGCCGTTGAGGTGCCTCATGCCGGCAACCGCCACCTTGGCCGAACAGCTTGCCGTGCGTACGTACGCGTTCTACGAGGGCCGCCGCGCGCTCGCCGCGGAGCTGTGCGGCCAGGCGACAGCGTATCTGCTCGACTTGCTCGGCAACGCGCTGGGCGGCTCGGCGGCCGAGTCTTCGCGGCGTCTGCGGGCGGGGCTGGCGCATGTGCCGCCAGGCGAGGCGACGGTCATAGGGGGGCGCGCCCTGGCGCTGCCCGAATACGCCGCGCTGCTCAACGGCGCCGCTTCCCACGCACTGGAGATGGACGACACGCACCAGCCATCGTCCACGCATCCGGGCGCGGTCGTGATTCCCGCCGCATTGGCCGCCGCGGAGGCAACCGACGCCACCGGGCGCGATCTGCTGGCCGCGATCGTCGCCGGCTACGAGGTGATGACGCGCGTGGGCATGGCGCTCGGTCCGGCCGAAGTGTACGCCCGCGGCTTTCACCCGACCGCGGTCTGCGGCCCGTTCGGCGCCGCGGCGGCCGTCGGGCTAATACTCGGCGCCGATCCGGGTCAGATCGCCTCGGCCTTCGGCATCGCCGGCTCGCAGGCGGGCGGGCTGCAGGCGTATCTCGGCGACGGCTCGCTCTTGAAGCGGCTGCACCCGGGCTGGGCGGCGCACGGCGGCACGATCGCGGCACGGCTGGCGCTGGCCGGCTTCAGCGGCCCGCGGGCGGTGTTCGAGGACGCGCACGGCCTCTTCCACGCCTTCTCCGGCGCCGCGCGGCCGGAGCCGCTGCTCGACGACTGGTCGCATCCGGAGTTGCTCCGCACCAGCAGCAAGGCGCACGCCTGCTGCCGTTACAACCAGGCGCCGCTCGACGCGCTCTTGCAGTGCATGCGCGAGGGCGGCGTACAGGCCGAAGACGTCGAAGCCGTGGAGCTGGGCGTGCTCAGCGTGGCCTGGAACGTAATCGCGGCGCCGCGCGAGCGCAAGCTCGACCCGCACACCGTGGTCGATGCGCAGTTTTCGCTACCGTACGGCGCCGCGGTGGCGCTGCGCTTCGGTCGCGCGGGCGTGGCGGAGCACAGGGAGGAGCTGCTGCGCGATCCCGCCGTGCAGGCGCTGCTGCCGCGCGTGCACTGCGTGCGCGACGCCTCGCTGGACGCCGAGTACCCGGCGCGCTGGCCGGCCACGGCCCGTCTGCAAACCCGCGACGGCCGCGAGTTCCACGCCCGCGTCGAGTTCCCCAAGGGCGACCCGGAGAATCCGCTCACGCCCGCCGAGCTTGAGGCGAAGTTCCGCGCTCTGGCCGGCATGGCGCTCCCGCCCGAACGATTGAATGCGATCGTGCGCCTGGTCACGGAACTGGACGCGGCGCCCTCCGTGCGGCATCTGCTGGCTGCGCTTGGCGCGACCGTGGGCGCGGCGTAGGGTGAAGCCCAGCACACCACTGTGCGGAGTGTCTTGCGCATGACCGACGTGGCTTCAGACCAGTTCGTCGTCCAGATCCGGCGCTGGGTGGAGCGCGAGGTGCTGCCCGTCGCTCGCGAGCTGGAGCTGGCCGACGAGTATCCTTTCGCCCTCGTCGCGCAGATGCAGGAGATGGGCCTTTTCGGCGCGATCATTCCCACGCAGTACGGCGGCGCCGGCCTCGGCTTCACGCAATACGCCGCGCTGATCGAGGAGATCGCCCGCGGCTGGATGAGCCTCACGGGCATCCTCAACAGTCACCTGATCATGGCCTTCAACGTGCTGACGCACGGCACGGAGGCGCAGCGCCGCCGCTGGCTGCCGCGCATGGCCACGGGCGAGCGGCGCGGCGGCATCGGCCTGACCGAGGCGCACGCCGGCTCCGACCTGCAGGCGATCAAGACCACGGCCGTGCGCGACGGCGACGACTACGTGGTCAACGGCCAGAAGTCGTACATCACCAACGGCCTGCACGGCAACACGTTCGCGCTGCTGGTGAAGACCGATCCGGCGGCCAGCCCGCCGCATCGTGGCACCAGCCTCTTCATCGTAGAGAAGGGTGAGCCGGGCTTCAGCGTCGGCCAGAAGTTCCAGAAGCTCGGCTACCGCGGTGTGGACACGGTGGAGCTGCTGTTTCAGGACTTCCGCGTGCCGGCGGAAAACCTGCTGGGCGGTGGCGAGGGCCACGGCTTCAAGCAGATCATGAGCGGGCTGGAGGTTGGGCGAATAAACGTAGCGGCGCGCGGGCTGGGCGTGGCCCGCGCCGCCTTCGAGGCGGCGATACGCTACGCGCAGCAGCGCGAGACGATGGGCAAGCCGATCGCGCAGCACCAGGCGATCCAGCTCAAGCTGGCGGAGATGGCGACGCGGCTGGAGGCGTCGCGCCTGCTCGTACGGCAGGCGGCGGAGAAGAAGGACGCGGGCGAGCGCTGCGACCTCGAGGCCGGCATGGCCAAGCTGTTCGCCACGGAGACGGCGCAGTTTTGCGCGCTCGAGGCGATGCGCATCCACGGCGGCGTGGCCTACATGCAGGATCTGCCCGTCGAACGCTACTACCGCGACGCGCCGCTCTTGCTGATCGGCGAGGGCACCAACGAGATCCAGCGCATCGTGATCGCGCGGCAACTGCTGGAGCGGTACCGGGTGTAGGACGGCGTGGCCCCATCCCCTGGCCCCCTCTCCATATTCATGGAGAGGGGGAAGCGCTGGAGGTTTGAGATTTCTATGGGCCGGGTGTTTGACGGGCGGGAACGGTTTGGCCGGTACCTGGAGGAGTTCCGGGCGGGCGATCTGTACAAGCACTGGCCGGGGCGCACGATCACCGAGTTCGACGACACGCTGTTCGCCCAGCTCACGCTGAACCAGCATCCGCTGCACTCGGACGCGGCCTACGCCGAGGGCACGCAGCACGGCCAGCGGCTGGTGGTGGGCACGCTCGTCTTCTCGCTGGCCGTGGGCATGAGCGTGGCCGACATCTCGGGCAAGGCGATCGCCAACCTGGAGTACGAGAGCGTGAAGCACCTCGGCCCCGCCTGGCACGGCGACACGATTTACGCCGAAACCGAGGTGCTGGAGGTGCGCGAGAGCGAGAGCAAGCCCGACCGTGGCGTGATCTACGTCGAGACGCGCGCCGTGAACCAGCGCGGCGAGCCGGTGCTCAGCTTCCGCCGCCGCGTGCTGATCCCGAAGCGGCCCCCATCCCCCGGTTCATCTCTCGTGCCCCCAATACCAGGGGCAGGGGAGATCGCTGAGCCGAGCAGTGGGGCAGAAGGTGCAGCTCACATATCCCTCGCCCAGGATTGGGCGAGGGATATGTGATATGTGAGATATGTGAGCTATGTGAAATGAGGTGAGGGCCGACGGCCCGGGGGTGAGGCCACACGCCCGACTAACCCGACGCCGCTCCGGAACCGCCCGACGCCGGATCGCCCTTCCCCTAGAATTGGGGGAAGGGAAGGGGATGAGGGCCCGCCCATGCCGAAGAACGCGCTCGAACCGGCCGACTTTCCCTTTTACGACCACCGGCCGTACGCCTTCAGCCTCGGCGTGGCGGCCGGCGAGCGCGCCTGGCTCGCCGGGCACACGGCCTCACGCTTCGACGGCGGCAGCGGCGGCATGGTCGTGAACGGCGCGCTGGCGGAGCAGGCAGCCGTGGCGCACGCCAAGCAGGGAGCGATCCTGGCCGCCGCCGGCATGGACTTCGGCAACGTCGTGCGCATCGTGGACTACGTCACGCCCGCCGGCCGCGATGCCTACGCCTCGCTCGCTGCTGAGCGCCGGCGGCTGTTCGACGGAAACCCGCCCGCCGTCTCGACGATGGTGGTCAACAGCCTGCTGCGGCCGCAGGCGCTGATCGAAAGCGAAGTCATGGCGGCGCGCGGCCCGCTGCAACGCTTCGGCGTGGATGCTGGCTTCGCCGGCGTGCCCGCCGCGGCGGCGGTGCAGAGCGGCGATCTGCTGTACTGTTCCGCGGTGTTGCCGCTGGACGCCGCCGGGCGCGTGGTCGAGGGCGGCTTGCTGGCGCAGGCGGAGCAGATCTACCGCAACGCCGAAGCCGTTTTGCGCGAAGCGGACTTCGGCATGGCCGACGTGGTGCGCACGCACGAATACATCCACGTCTCGGCGCTGCCGGAGTACTGCGAGACGTGGCGCGTGCGCGCCGCACACCTCGGTCCGCCAGGTAGTTGCGCGGTGGCCGCCACCGGCGTGCTGATGCGGGAGCTGGCCGTGCCCGGCGCCCTCTTGCAGGTGGAGTTCACCGCCTGCCGCGGCGAGAAGCGGGTGCTGAACCCCGGCTGGCGGCGTTACGAGCGGCTGACCTACGCGCCGGCCGTGGTCGCGGGCGGCCTCGTCTTCTGCTCCGGCCAGCTCAGCAGCGACCCGGAGACGGGCGAGCTGCTGCACAGCGGCGACGTGGCGGCGCAGGCGCGCTGCGTCTACGGCAACGTGCGCCGGGTGCTCGCGGCCGGCGGGCTGGGCATGGACGCGATCGTGAAGACGGTCGAATATGTCACTCCGGCCGCGCTGCCGGGCTACCGTGCCACGGCGGTGGTGCGGCGCGAGTTCTTCGAGGCGCCACTGCCCGCCGCCACAGGCATTGTTTGCGAGACGTTGTTGCGTCCGGAGACGCTGATCGAGATCGAGTGCATCGCCGCGAAGGGCTGAAGCAGCCGCGTGCGGTGGTAGGCTGAGCGCATGGAAACCGTGGAAACCGTACTCATTCCCGCGGAGCAAAAGGCGGCCATCGCCCGCGCCATCTTCGAGGACGAGGGCAGCCAGAACGGCGAACACCTCTGGGACGGCGAGCAACTGCTGTTCTACTGCCCCTTGCAGGCCTGGCAGCCGCCCGCGCGGCCGGCGCTGCGCGTGCGCGACCTGCTGCCGGCCCGGCTGCGTATTCCCACCTTCGGCGAGTATCTTGCGCGGGTACGCCCGGCCGCCCGGGCCGTCACGCTGCCGCCGCAGGAGCGCGCGGCGCTGCTGCGTGCCTATGAGGTGGAGACGATCGCCGCGCTGGCCCGCGCCCTGCCCGACCAGGCGACGCTCGGCCGCCGCTGAGCGGCAGAACCGTCGAGGCGGGCAGACGGAAGACCCGCTCCCCAATGCCGGCACAAAGCGTGAGGCAGGCACCGCACTGCTGCACCATGCGGCGGGCCGGCGCGATCCGCGTGCGCCGCCGATCGGCCGGCCCACCATAAGACGCACCAACGGTGACGGCGGACGATCGGTTCGCTATACTGCCCGCACACTGCGGCGCCGCAGCCTGACCCCACCGGCAGGAAACGGCAACCATCCGGCATCCCGGAAGGCAGCCGCCGGTTGCCGCCCGCAACCTTCGGTCGTGCGGAGCGAGAGCCGGCGAGCGCGGCAGGGGTAGCCTGTGGACGCGCAGCTCTCGATCCGCGACCTTACGCTCGCGTTCGGCGCCGTGCGCGCCCTGGACGGCGTCAGCCTCGAGGTGGCGCAGGGCTCGATCCACGCGATCATCGGCCCCAACGGCGCCGGCAAAACCAGCCTGCTCAACTGCATCAGCCGCGTTTATCAGCCTTCCAGCGGCGCGATGCGCTTCGAAGGTCACGATTTGGCCCACGTCGCCCGGCACAACCTCGTGCGCACGGGCATCGCCCGCACCTTTCAGAACATCGCCCTGTTCAAGGCGATGACGGTGCTGGACAACGTGCTGATCGGCCAGCACAGCCGCATGGGCCTGCGCCCGCTGCCGCGCGTGAACGGCCTCGGCCGCCGCCTGCTGGACGTGGCCGGCGCCGCCGTCGAGCCACTGGCCTCCTGTCTCTACTTCGGCCCCATCCGCGCCCGCGAGGCCGAGCACCGCGCCGAGGTGGAGAGCGTGCTGGAGTTCCTCGAGCTGCAGCAGGTGCGCCGCCGCCCCGTGGGCGAGCTGGCCTACGGCTTGCAGAAGCGGGTGGACCTCGCCCGCGCCCTCGCCGCCCGGCCGCGGCTGCTCCTGCTGGACGAACCGATGGCAGGCATGAACGCGGGCGAGAAAGAGGAGATGGTGCGCTTCATCCGCGAAACGAACCGTGAGCGCGGCGTCACCACGGTGCTGATCGAGCACGACATGGGCGTGGTGATGGGCCTCTCGGAGCGGATTACGGTGCTGGATTTCGGCCGCAAGATCATGGACGGTTCGCCCGCGGAAGTGCGCGTGCATCCCCGCGTGATCGAGGCGTATCTGGGTGAAGACGTGGCGCGGGTACAGGAAGTCGAGGCGGCGGCGGGTGTGAGCGCCGCGGAGTCCGGGGTCGACTTCCTCACACAGGCCGAGGCGGTTCCCGTCGCCCCCACGACCGAGGCTTGAGGATGAACGGCAGCCTGCCCGAGGCGCTGTTTGCGCAGGCCCGGTCGCGGCCGAACGCCGTGGCGTTGCGCTGGAAGCGGCGCGGCATCTGGCACGAGCGCAGCTGGGCGCAGTACGCGGCCCAGGTGCAACGCCTGGCCGCGGGCCTGCGGCGCGCCGGGCTGGCGCCGGCGAAGGCTGTCCTCGTGCAGGGCGCGAACAGTGTGGAGCGGCTGCAGGCCGAGCTGGCCGTGATCGCCGCCGGCAGCGTCGCGCTCTGCCTCGACGCCGAGGCGAGCGAGGCGGACTTCGCCGCGCTCTGCGCCGCCCGTCGCCCCGACGCGATCGTTGCCGACACGGCGGCGCAAGCCGGCGCGGCACGGCGCCTCGGCGGGACGCCGCCCGCGGCGGCGTGGTTGCTGCGCGGAGCGGCGGCGGGGCTGCCGGATGTCGCCGCGCTCGGCGGGTCCGCCGCGGAGAGCGCGGAGAGCGGGATCTCGGCGCCAGCCAACGGCGGCGAGCCGGCGCTGATCTTGCTGACGACGGGAAGCAGCGCCTCGCCGCGCCCCGTCACGCTCAGCCACGCGGCGCTGCTGGGCGCCGCGGAGCGGCTGAGCACGGCCACGCGCGCGGGCGAGCGCGACATTCTCTACTCCTTCCTGCCCGCGGGCTGGATCGGCGACCGTACCCTGGCGACGGCGCTGCACCCGCTCGCCGGCGGCGTGCTCGGCTTCCCGGAGGACCAGTCGACCGCGCTGGCCGACCTGCAGGAGTGCGGTCCCACACTGCTGCTCGCGCCGCCGCGCCTCTGGCAGATCCTGGCGCTGGCGCTGCGAGGGCGCGCCGGCACGCGCGGCCTGCGCGCCAGCCTCGTGCGCCGCGCCCTGGGGGGCAACGGCTCGACCCTGGCGCGTGGCCTGGTGGCGCGGCCCCTGCGCGACCAGGCGGGTCTGCTGCACACCCGGCTTGCGCTCTGCGCCGGCGGCCCGCTCGACGCGCGCACGTCCGGCTTCTTCCGCGCCCTGGGCATGCCGCTGCGCGACCTCTATCTGCTGACCGAAGCCGGCGGCGCCGTGGCGATTGCCGGCGCTGCGGGCGCGCTGCGGCTGCTCGACGGCATACACGCGGCGGCGCGCGGCGGCGAGATCGTACTGGCGCTGCCCGAGGGCGAGCTGGCGACGGGCGACGCCGGCCGCCTCGACGGTGCGGCGCTCACACTGGGCGGGCGGCTGGCCTCACGGCTGGACTTGCCGACAGGCGAGCAGGTCTCGACGGCGCCGCTGGAGCAGGCACTGGCGAGCAACACGTTCGTGCGCCATGCCCTGCTCGCGGCCGGCGATGGCCGCGGCCTCAGCGCCCTGATCGAGCTGGAGGACGCGGCGGTCGCCGCCTGGTCCGACGCGCGGCGGGCGGGCCTGGCTGGCCACGCGGAGTACGTGCGCTCGCCGGCCGTGCACGAGCTGCTGGCGCAGGCGGTGGCAGAGGCGAACGCGTCCGTGCTGGAGGGGCCGCGGATCGGCGCCTTCGAGGTCCTCGATCCGCCACTGGACGCCGGCGCGGGCGAGTTGACGCGGCTGCGCACCGTGCGGGCGCCGCTGGCGCGCGAGCGCAGGGCGGCAGCCCTCGCGGAGCTTTCGCACGACGACCCGGCGCGCCGGCGGCGTAAGGACGAAGCGCGGCTCGTTTCAGCAGACTCGTAACGGCACGGCGGGCGAGCGACAGCAGGTGAGGAGGAGCCGGCGGCGATGACGGCGTTCTGGCAGGACATCATCAGCGGCGTGATGATCGGCTCGCTTTACGGGTTGATCGCCCTCGGTTTCGTGCTGATCTACAAGTCGAGCCAGGTGCTGAACTTCGCGCAGGGCGAGGTGGTGATGTTCGGCGGCTTCATCGCCGTGGCGCTGGTCACGACCTACAGCATCGTGCTGCCGGTTGCCTTCCTGCTCACGCTCGTCTTTGCCGGTCTGATCGGGCTGGTGATCGAACGCGGCCTGCTGCGGCCGCTGATCGGCAAGCCGCTGATCTCGATCGTGATGGCGACGATCGGCCTCGCCTCCGTGCTGCGCGGTCTGGCGCCGATGCTGTGGGGCTCAACCACGCTGGCGTTCCCCAGCTCGTTTCTGAACGACGTCCGCCCGGTCGACTTCCTCGGCGTGCCGGTTGCCCGCATCAGCCTCTGGTCGTTCGGCTTTGCGGTGTTGTTCGTGGTGCTGTTCGGTCTTTTCTTCAAGTTCACGCGCACCGGGCTGGCCATGCAGGCCGTGGCCGACGACCAGCAGGCGGCGATGTCGATGGGCATCAGCGTACCGCGCGTCTTCGCCTGGTCCTGGGCGATCGCCCTGGTGGTGGCCGCGATCGGCGGCACGATCCTGGGCAACCGCCAGGGCGTGGATATCAGCCTGGCGACAATCACCCTCAAGGTCTTCCCGGTCGTCATCCTCGGCGGGCTGGACAGCATCACCGGCGCGATCGTGGCCGGCATCGCCATCGGCGTGATCGAAAACCTCGCGGGTACGTATGTCGACCCGCATGTCGGCGGCGGCTTCAAGGACGTCGCGCCGTACGTCGTGATGGTGTTTGTGCTGATGATCCGCCCCCACGGGCTGTTCGGCTCGCCCGAGATCGAGCGCGTGTAGCGAGACGCCATGATTGTCACCCGCACGGGCCAGTTCAAGAAGTCGTACGCGGCCGACGCGGCGATTCAGCGCACGAACCTGCAGCGCATCGCCTTCTGGGGCTTCGTCGTGGCGATGTTCGTGCTGGTGCCGCGCCTGCTCAACACGGTCTGGATCAACAACGTCAACCAGGTGCTGATCGCCGTGGTCGGCGTCACCGGGCTGAATATCTTGCTCGGCTATACAGGGCAGATCTCGATCGGGCACGGCGCCTTTGCCGGCGTCGGCGCCTTCACCATGGCGGTGCTGAACAACCGCTGGCACGTGCCGATGCTGGTGGGTCTGCCGATCGGCGCGGCGATGGCGGCGGCGCTGGGGCTCGTGGTCGGCATCCCCTCGCTGCGGGTGAAGGGGCTCTATCTTGCCGTGGCCACGCTGGCCTCGCAGGAGATCCTCTCCTGGTTCTTCGAGCACATGGAGTGGCTGACGAAGCAGAAGACCTCGTCGGTGGACGTGCACGCCGCCTGGCTGCACATCCCCGGCATCATCAACCACAAGTTCAAGACGGACACCGACCTCTTCTACCTGTTCGCGGTGATCGCCGTGGTCACGGTGCTGGCGACGGAGAACCTGATGCGATCGCGCATCGGCCGTGCCTTCGTTGCCATCCGCGATCGCGAGATCGCGGCCGAGATCGTGGGCGTCAACGCCTTCTCCTACAAGCTGCTGGCCTTCACGCTCAGCGCCTTCATCGCGGGCATCGCCGGCGGCATGCAGGCGCTGCTGTTCAGCCGCGCCCAGATCACGCCTTCGCAGTTCGACATCAACCTCTCGATCAACTGGCTGGCGATGAACATCATCGGCGGGCTGGGCAGCGTGCCCGGCGCGATCTACGGCGCCGCCTTCCTCGTGCTGCTGCCGATCGAGCTGCGCAACTGGATCACGTCGTTCAGGGGCAGCTACCGCTGGCTCGCCGACCATTACTCGCAGATCCAGGACGTGTTGTTCGGCCTGATCATCATAGGTTTCCTGATTTTCGAGCCGGACGGGCTCAACGCGATCTGGCTGCGCATTCGCCGCTTCTTTGCGCACTGGCCGTTCGCGGCCTGAGCGACGAGGCGCTGCCGAACTAGCTCGTTAGCGATAGAGGAGGTGAGCGGGCGAACGAGCGACACACCCTGCAAGCGGTACCCGATCTCGCGGATCGCACGGCGGCGGCTCGCACGGGCGGCTGGCTGCCGAAGGCAAGAGGAGGAAGGCGACCGTGGATGAGGAACGGAAAGACTACTGGGTAAGCCGCAGGCTGTCGCGGCGCGGCTTCATGCGCGGCAGCTTCGGCGTGGCGGTGATGGGCGGCCTGGTGATGGCCGGCTGCAGCAGCAGCAATAACAACAGCGGCACCAACAAGCCGGCCGGCAACAACGCCGCCAGCTCGACCGGCGCCAAGCCGGCGGCCTCCAGCGCGGCCGCGGCGGCCACCAACGCCTCGGGCAGCGCGCCGGCCGCGGGCGCGGCGGGCGGCAAGCCGCCGTCGTTCAAGGGCACGCTCAATATCGGCTCGTTCATCGACCGCTCCGGTCCCACCGCAAACGTGGGCACGGTGCTGGGTCCCGGCGTGAACGACTGGGCCGAGTACATGAACGCCCAGGGCGGGGCCAACGGCTACAAGCTCAACTTCATCGAGTTCGACCACAAGTACGACGCGAACATCGCGCAGCAGGGCTACACGCAGTACGTCAACCAGGACAAGGTCGTCGCCATTCTCAGCTACGGCACGCCGATCACCGACGCGCTCAAGGGCAAGTCGGCCGACGACAAGATCCCGATGATGACGCCGGGTTACGGGCTCTCCGACTCGTCGGACGGCTCCAAGTACCCGTACCTGTTCGTGGGCGCGGCGTCGTACCAGGCGCAGATGCGGGCGCTTTTGCAGTACATCGCCGACGAATGGAAGGGCCAGGGCAAGAGCGGCAACCCCAAGATGGCCTACATCTATTACGACAACGCGGCCGGTAAAGACCCGTTCGACGCGCTGGACAAGTTCGGCCCGCAGCTCAAAGTCGATGTAGTGGACCGCATTCCGGCGCCGGCGACGGCGGTGGACCTGACGCAGCAGTTCCAGCAGGCGCAGAGCAAAAACCCGGATTACGTGATCGGCCATCTCTTCGGCGCCCTGCCCGCGCTGGGCATGAAGGCCTGGAAGCAGGTGGGGCTGGGGCCGAAGGTGCCGCTGATCGGCATGGTCTGGGCCTTCGGCGAAAGCGACATCCAGGCGGCCGGCGACGCGGCCGAGGGCTACATGGGGCTGCAGTTTACGGCGATGCCGGAGGAGAGCCCCGAAGCGTTGCAGCTCCTGCGCGCCTACTGGAAGTCGACCAACAAGCCGGAGCCGAAGGAGGACCAGATCGTCTATTACCTGCGCGGCGTGATGCAGGCCGACATGATCTTCGAGGCGGCGAAGAACGCCGGCGACAAGATCACCGGCGAAACGATGAAGAAGGGGCTGGAGTCGTTCAAGGACTTCAAGGCGCATGGCCTCTCCAGCGGCATGACCATGTCGGCCACGGACCACGGCGGCACCAACAAGGTGAAGCTGTACCAGGTGAAGAGCGGCAAGATCACGCTGATAAAGGACTGGTTCGAGGGCCCAGCGGCGTAGACGGCGGGGCGGGCCCTCACCCTCACCCCGTCCCCCTCTCCCTCTCCCAATGCTGGAGAGAGGGAGAGGGGCGATCCGGGGGAATAGTTCCGGAGATGAGTTGGGTTAGCGGGGCGGCGTCGGTCGCGCCCGCGGCCGCGCCGGGCCACGCCGTGCGCCCCTACAAGTGGCCCGCACAGCCGCGCCTTCAGCCCAAATCCCCCGATCATAGATCTCCCCTTCCCCTAGAATTGGGGGCACGAGAGATGAACCGGGGGATGGGGACCCGGCTTGGAGGAGAGTCTTGGCGGATGCGGCGCCGCTGTTGCGGCTGGATAACGTGCAGGTCTATTACGATCGGTCGATCCTGGCGCTGCGCGGGCTTTCGCTCAGCGTGCCGGAGGGCGCGATCGTCGCGCTGCTCGGCGCCAATGGCGCGGGCAAGAGCACCACGCTCAAGGCGATCTCCGGGCTGCTGCGCTCGGAGAAGGGCGAGGTCACCGAGGGGACGGTCGAGTTCGCCGGCCAGCGCATCGACCGCAAGGACGCCTCCGCGATCGTGCGGCTCGGCATCTTCCAGGTGATGGAGGGCCGGCGCGTCTTCCCGCACCTCACCGTGGACGAAAACCTGGTGGCAGGCGGCCACACCGTGCGCGACGGCGGCACGCTGGAGCAACGCAAGCAAGCGGTCTATCGCCTCTTCCCGCGGCTCAAAGAGCGGCAGCGCGGGCGGGCGGGCTACCTTTCCGGAGGCGAGCAGCAGATGCTCGCCATCGGCCGCGCGCTGATGGTGGCGCCGCGCCTGCTGCTGCTGGACGAGCCGAGCCTGGGCCTCAGCCCGCTTTTGGCGGCGGAGATCCTGACCCGGGTCAGCGAGATCCGCCGCGACGCCGGCACCACCGTGCTGCTGGTGGAACAGAACGCCCGCGCCGCGCTCTCGATCGCCGACTACGCCTACGTGATGGAGAACGGCCGCGCCATCCTCTCCGGCAGCTCGGACGAGCTGCGCGGCAATCCCGAGGTGCAGCGCACCTACCTCGGCGTCGGCGGCGAGGCCGTCTCCGGCGCCGGCGGCCGCGAGACGGTGGGCGTGCTGGGGTAGCGCGGGGCGGGTTGCCAGCCCGCGTGTGCTACAGTTTCCGCATGAAACGAGAGATTTCCCCAGATTTCGGCGCTCAGCCTGGCACGCAGACCGCCGGCGAGACGCCATCTCCCTCGGGGCGACCCAGCACAGCGGCGGACTGGAACGGCGGTCAGCTCGTCTCCTACCCGCCGCGCGAGCAGTGGGACGACTGGACCGAGCTGGACGCCAACGCCTGGCCGCGCCGCGTCGAGCGCCATTACACGCTGGTGCCCACGATCTGCTTTAACTGCGAGGCGGCCTGCGGCCTGCTCGCCTACGTGGACCGCGAGACGCTGGCGATCAAGCGTTTCGAAGGCAATCCGGAGCACCCCGCCTCGCGCGGGCGCAACTGCGCGAAGGGCCCGGCGACGATCAACCAGGTCAACGACCCGGAGCGCATTCTCTATCCATTGAAGCGCGCCGGGCCGCGCGGCTCGGGCAAATGGCAGCGCGTGAGCTGGGAGCAGGTGCTCGACGAGATCGGCGGGCGCATCCGCGACTCATTCTTAAGCGGCCGGCGCGGCAAGGTGATGTACCACGTCGGGCGGCCGGGCCACGACGGCTACATGGACCGCGTCCTGCAGGCCTGGGGCATCGATGGGCACAACTCGCACACCAACGTCTGTTCCGCCGCCGCCCGGCTGGGCTACGACCTCTGGCAGGGCGCCGACCGGCCCTCGCCGGATCACGCCAATGCCCGCTTCATGCTGCTGCTCTCCTCGCACCTGGAGACGGGGCACTACTTCAACCCGCACGCGCAGCGCATCATCGAGGGCAAGCAGAACGGCGCCAAGATCGCCGTCTTCGACCCGCGCCTCTCCAACACGGCCAGCGTCGCGGACTGGTGGCTGCCCACGTGGCCCGGCAGCGAGGCGGCGGTGCTGCTCGCCATCGCCCGCATCCTGCTGAAGGAGAACCTGATCGACCGCGAGTTCATGCGCCGCTGGGTCAACTGGCGCGAGTGGCTCGCGGCCGAGCGGCCGGCGCTGACGCCGAGCTTCGAGAACTTCTTGACCGAGCTTGCGGCGCTGTACGACGCGTACACGCCGGAGTTCGCGGCGCAGGAGGCGCGGGTGCGGCCGCAGCCGATCGTGCAGATCGCGCGCGAGATCGGCCGGGCCGGCAGCGCCTTCTCCTCGCACGTCTGGCGCGGCGCCGCTTCGGGCAATTTGGGCGGCTGGCAGGTGGCGCGCTGCCTGGAGCTGCTCAACGTGCTCACCGGCAGCATCGGCACGCCCGGCGGCACGGCGCCCAACACGTGGGACAAGTTCGTGCCGCAGCCGTTCTTGAAGCCGCCGCCGCAAAACCTCTGGAACGAGCTGCTCTGGCCCAAGGAGTACCCGCTTTCGCACCACGAGCTGAGCTTCTTGCTGCCGCACTTCCTCAAAGAAGGGCGCGGCACGCTCGACGTCTACTTCACCCGCGTCTACAACCCGGTCTGGACCAACCCCGACGGCGCCATGTGGCTCGATGTTTTGCAGGATGAATCGCTGATCGGGCTGCACGCGGCGCTGACGCCGATCTGGAGCGAGACGGCCTGGTTCGCCGACTACGTGTTGCCGATGGGCGTGGGCGCCGAGCGGCATGATTTGCAGTCGCAGGAGACGCACGCCTCGCAGTGGATCGCCTTCCGCCAGCCGGTGCGGCGCGTGGCGATGGAGCGGCTGGGCCGGCAGGTCGCGCACACCTATGAAGCGAACCCCGGCGAGGTCTGGGAGGAAGACGAGTTCTGGACCGAGCTCTCCTGGCGCATCGACCCGGACGGGGCGCTCGGCATCCGCAAGTACTTCGAGTCGCCCTACCGCGCCGGCGAGAAGCTGACGCCGGACGACTACTACCGCTGGATCTTCGAGAACTCGGTGCCCGGCCTGCCGGAAGCGGCGGCCGAGCGCGGCCTGGCGCCTTTGGAGTACATGCGCCGCTTCGGCGCCTTCGAGGTGCGGCGCGGCATCTACGGCATGCACGAGACGCCGCTGGGCGAGCAGCAGCTCGCCGGCAGCAGCGTCGAGCCGGAGACGGAGGTCGTGCGTTCGGCCGCGGGCGCGGCGATCGGCGTGCTGATCGACGGCGTGGCACGGGCGGGCTTCCCCACGCCCTCGCGCCGGCTGGAGTTCTACTCGCCCACGCTGGCCGCCTGGCGCTGGCCGGAAGAGGCCGTGCCGAACTACATCAAGAGCCACGTGCACTGGGAGCGGCTGGACCCGGCGAAGGGCGAGTTCGTGCTCGTCCCGACCTTCCGCCTGCCGACGCTGGTGCATACGCGCGGCGGCAACGCCAAGTGGCTGTACGAGATCGCCAACACCAACCCGCTCTGGCTGCACCCCGAAGACGCGGCGCGGCTGGGCATCGAGGCCGGCGGCCTGGCGCGGGTGACGACGGAGATCGGCTACTTCGTCGTCAACACCTGGATCACGGAGGCGATGCGGCCCGGCGTGGTCGCCTGCTCGCATCATCTCGGCCGCTGGCGGCTGACGGAGACGGCGGGCGAGCGCTGGTCCACCGTGCTGTCGGACATCACCCGGCCTGCCGACAGCACATGGCTGCTGCGCCAGCGCGAGCCGATTGCCCCCTTTGAGAGCGACGATCCGGATTCGCGCCGCATCTGGTGGCGCAAGGGCGGCGTGCACCAGAACTTCACCTTCGGCGTGCACCCGGACCCGATCTCCGGCATGCACTGCTGGCACCAGAAGGTGACGGTGGCGCGGGCGCTGCCGGAGGACCGCTACGGCGACGCGCTGGCCGACACGGAGGCCTCGATGCGCGTCTACCGCGAGTGGCTGGCGCAGACGCGTCCCGCGCCCGGGCCGGACGGCAGCCGCCGCCCAAGCTGGCTGCTGCGCGCTGTCCGGCCCGCGCCGGAGGCGTACCGGGCGTAGCTGAAGACCGCTCCACGGCCAACGCTCAGCGCGGCAGGCTGCCCTCGGCGACGATCACCATTGTGCCATCGGTCTTCTCGACCCAGGCGAAGACGCCCTCGCGCTCCGGCGCGTCGGCGAGCGGGCCGGTGGCCACGGCGCGCACGCGGATCGGTTCGTTGGGCCAGAGCACGTTGGTGAACTTCACCAGCAGGCGGCCGCCGCGCGCCCAGCGATCGCCCAGCGCCCGGTCCAGCAGCTCGCCGGCGTAGCCCATGGTCATGCGCCCGCCGACCACGACATCGCGGAAGCCCAGCTCACGCGACTTCTCGGCGTCGGAGTGGTAGTTGGCCGAGCCGTGGAAGAAGCGGCCGCACATGGCAAGCGTCACCCTGGTCTCGATCGCGCCGAGGTCACGGCCCGCGGGTTTCGTAAATGTGCGGGCGCCCTCCTTCTCTTTGGGATCGCGCAGGCGCACCTCCTCCGGCGCCGAGAGGCCGGGTTGCGAGAGCAAAAAGCTCTGGTGATGGCGCTGCACGGAGAGGACGCGATCGCCGTCGGCGCCGCGCAGCACGGTCTCGGTCAGCAGGATCGTGCGCTCGCGCCGCGGGTAGATCTCCAGCACGCGTCCCTCGGCGCGGTAGGTCGCGCCGCGCGCAAGCGGCTCGTGAAACTCCCACTCCTGCCGCAGCCAGAGGTGGCCGCGCTGCTGCGAGAAGAGCAGCCGCCCGCCGATGTCGGCGCCGTTGGCCAGCATCGTCGGCAGCTCCGCTCGCTCCTCGACGCCGAGCCCGGCCAGGTAGTCCGCGACCAGCGCCTCGGTGATCGGGAAGCCGCGCGGCGCCAGCACCTGCCCGACGAACGGCTCTGCCTGCGTCACCATGTTCGCACCCTCCTGCGTCGGCGTTGCCTATCCCTGCCTCGCTCAGGCTCGGCTGCGCATTGCGGGTCTCCCACGGTTGCGCTGCGCTCTGGCCCGGCACGGAAAGGGTTGGTTCGAAGGCTACCAGATCTCCTCGCACCCCACCCTTCCCGTGTCAGGAAGGGAGACGTGGCTTCAGCCACGGCGGGGTTTGGCAACGCGGCGAGTCCGGCGCGCCGCCCGCCGCACCACTTTAGCCGATCCGAGCGGGCTTCGACGCCAGCGCGTAGGCTGCGGGGGATTGTCGGAAAGTTGCCGCTGCCGGGCGCACCGCAACGCGCTAAGCTGCGCCTTGCATGGCGAGCAGCAGGAGGCAGCCGATGACCACGCAGACCACGACCACGGCGGACGTGCAGGCGATCTTCGACCGGGTGAAGAACTGGGGCCGCTGGGGCGCGGACGACCAGATCGGCGCGCTCAACTTCATCACGCCGGCGGTGCGCAAAGCCGCCGCGGCCACGGTGCGCGATGGCGTGGCCGTGAGCTGCGCCCTGCCGCTGAACACGACGCCCTCGGACGAGAACGCGAGCCCCGTGCTGCACTACATGGTGCGCGGCGGCGACATCGAGAACGCCACCGGCTCGGCCGACTTCTTCGCCATCGCCACGCACGGCATGGCGCACACGCACCTGGACGCGCTCTGCCACATCTTCCACGAGGGCAAGATGTACAACGGCCGGCCGGCGCAGCAGGTGACCTCCGGCGGCGCCCTGGCCAACGCGATCACCAGCGGCGAGAACGGCATCGTCTCGCGCGGCGTGCTGCTGGACGTGGCCGCGGCGAAGGGCGTGGACTTTTTGGAGCCGGGCGACGCGATCTATCCGCAGGATCTCGAGGCGGCCGAGGCCAAGGGCGGCGTGAAGGTGCGCGAGGGCGACATCCTGTTGGTGCGCACGGGGCGGCACCTGCGCAAGCAGCAGGTGGGCGCCTGGAACGGACGCGAGACGCTGGCGGGGATGCACGTCACCTGCATGCCCTGGATCCACGGGCGGGGCGTGGCCGTGCTCGGCTGCGACGGCATCAGCGACGTGATGCCCAGCCGCGTGGAGGGCAGGGGCCGGCTCGCGGGGCTGCCGGTGCACGTCTGCACGATCGTGGCGATGGGCGTGCACCTGATCGACAACGCCCAGCTCGAAGACGTCGCCCGCGCCTGCGCCGAGCGCCGCCGCTATGAGTTCTTGCTCACGCTGGCCCCGCTGCGGCTGGAGCGCGGCACCGGCTGCCCGATCAACCCGATCGCCCTGTTCTAAGCCTTGGCCGGCGGTTTCTCTTCGAGCCGCCGATCAAGCCGGCGCAGGATTGCGCAGACCGTCTCACGCTCGGCGTCGGTGAGCTTGTCCATCAGCGCGTAGGTCGTGGCCGCGGCCGCCTCGGTTGCCGCATCCACGACCTCCAGCCCGCGCGCGGTGAGTTCGACCAGAATGCCGCGGCGGTCGCTTTCGTCGGGGGCGCGCACGACCAGGCCGGCGCGCTCCAGGCGGTCGATGCGCTTCGTCATCGCGCCCGAGGTGCAGAACGTGGTGCGCGAGAGTTCGGTGGGCGTGAGCCGGTAGGGCGCGCCGGCGCGGCGCAGCGCGGCCAGCACGCCGTACTGGCTTTCGTCCAGGCCGTTGGCGCGGCTGCAGCGATCGAGCGCCCGCGTCGCCAGGTGGGTAATGCGGGCCATGCGGAAGTACACCTCCTGGTGAGACCAGTCGAGGTCCGGCCGCTCGCGCCGCCAGGCGTCCATGATCGCGTCGACGTGATCGCGCTGCATGGGCCGATGGTAGCGGCTGCGCGGCGGAGCGTCGATCCCGCTGCGGCCACGGGCGGCATCAGCCGCTTCGGCCGCTTCGGCCGCTTCGGAGGAAGTATCTTCGCAAGACGATATCCGCATGTTGTGTTTTCCTCCGGATTGGAGTATGACACAGGCATCGCCGGGTCTCCAGTCCGCGCCGGGCTGGCGGCCGCTCAAGGAAGCGTCATGGCCCAGCAGTTTCGGGCCGACCAGGTCGGCAGCCTGCTCCCCTCGCCGGAATTGCTGCGTGCACGCGCCGCCTACCGTGCCGGCGAAGCCACGCTCGCCGCGCTGCGCGCCGCCGAAGACCATGCCGTCGACGCGGCGCTGGCGCTGCAACGCGCGGCCGGCATGGAGGTCTTCACCGACGGCGAGCTGCGCCGCGAGACGCTCTACTCCGTGCTCACCGAGGCGGTCGACGGCTTCGTGCCCGCCCCGGCGCCGCGCGGCGCAGCGATGAACGGCGCGGCCGATCCGTGGGATTCGCCGCGGCAGGTGGCGGGCGCCGCCCTGCACCCGCTCTACCGGCTCACGGCCGTGGAAGCGGCGTATCTGAGGCAGCACGCGGCCGGCCCGATCAAGGTCACGCTGCCAAGTCCCGTGGCGGCGATGAACGCGCTCTACCGCCCCGGCGTGTCGGAGCGCGCCTATCCCACGCCCGAGGACCTGCTCGAAGACCTGGTGCCGATCATCCGTGCGGAGATGCTGGCGCTGGTCGAGGACGGCGTCGCCTGCATCCAGCTCGACGAGGGCTTCTCCGGCTTCGTAGGAGAGGGCTGGCGCGGTCGCCTGCGCCTGATGGGCCAGGAACCGCAGGGGGCGCTTGAGCGAGCGATCGCCGCGGAGAATGCCTGCTACGACGCCCTGCCCCGCGATCGCGTGACGCTGGCGATGCACCTCTGCCGGCGAAACGCGCGCAGCGCCTGGGGCGGTATCGCCGGCTACGAAGGGCTGGCCGAGCAGGTGTTCGGCGGCCTGCACGTCGATCGCTTCCTGCTGGACTACGACTGCGAACGCTCCGGCAGCTTCTCGCCGCTGCGCTTCGTGCCGCCGGGCAAGACCGCCGTGCTCGGCCTGGTCTCCTCACGCCAGAGCTGGCTGGAAACCGAAGAGACCCTGCGCAGCCGCATCGCCGAGGCCACCCTCTACCTGCCGCTGGCGCAGCTCGCCGTCAGCACGCAGTGCGGCTTCGCCCGCGCCGCGGCACGGGGCCTGCTCAGTGAAGAAGATCAGCGCCGCAAGCTGCAACTGGTGGCCGGCACGGCTCGCGATGTCTGGGCCGCGCAGCCGTCGCTGGCGGCGAGCGTGCAACCGGGACCGGCCTGATCCCCGTCGGGAGCCGGGCGTCCGGCGCGACGGCGTTATGCACCGCCGTATCGCAAGCCGGGCCGCATGAGAAAGGGCGAGAACGTGGTGACCAACCTGGTACGCGAACGTTCGGCCGCTCTCCGCGCCGAGGCAGGGAACGGCCACAAGGGCCGGCCGGTGGCGGACGGTGCCGCGCTGCGATCGGACGTTTCGCCGCGCCTGCAGGCCACGCTGCGCGCCCTGCAGGTGGAAAACGCCCTGCTGCGGCTGGTCGTGGGGATACACGACCGGCTCGACAGCCTCGTGCTCGGCGGCGAGGGGCTGGAGAGCATCACGGCCGAGCTGGCCGCGCTGCTGAACCGGCCGGTGCTGCTGCTCGACCCGCTGCTCTGCACGATGGTGCAGCAGCCGCCCCCTGGTGCGTCGCGGGCGGGGCCGGCCGGGGTGGGCGAATGCCTTTTCGACCTGCGCGACGCCTCGGTCGAGCGCATCCTGCGCATCATCGCGGCGGAGCGCCGGCCGCTGCGGGTGCCGCTGGCGCCGGAGTCCGGCCTGCCCTTCGCCTGCGTGCTGGCGCCGATTCTCGGCAACGATCTGCCGCTGGGCTACCTGGCGATCCTGGACGTGGCCGGCGACGGCGAGGCAGGCAACGATGAGGCGGCATTGCTGCTGGCCGGCCACGCCGCCGGCGTCTGCGCCCTGGCGTTGGCCAGCGCCCAGCAGGAGAGCGCCGTCTCCGCGCAACTGCGCGACGAGTTGTTGGACAGCTTGCTTTTGGGCGAGGTGGCAGGCGCGGACGCGGCGCGCGAGCGAGCGCACCGGCTCGGCTACGACGAGTCGCGACCCTACCGCGCCGTGTTCGCGGCGCTGGACGAGCCGGAAACCCTGCCGCGTCACGACGCGGGCGAAGCCGTCTGGGCGGCGGCGCGGCGCAAGCGGCTCTTGGCAAGCCTGGCCCGCCTCGCCGGCGAGCGGGCGCCCGGCGCGATCGTGGCCGAGCGCGACGAGGGGCTGGTGCTGCTGCTGCCCGAGAGCGGTCCCTCCGGCGCGGGCGACCTCGCGCGGGCGCTGGTGCACGCCGCCTCGATCGAGCCAGGCCGGCCGCTGACGATCGGCGTCGGCGGCGTCTGCCAGGCGCCGCTGGACGTCTCCCGCAGCTACCGCCAGGCGCGCCGCGCGATCGAGATCGGCCGCCGCTTCGGCCGCCGCGGCGAGGTCGTGGAGTTCGGCGCCCTCGGCCTCTACCGACTGCTCTTCCAGGTCAACGATCCCGGCGAGCTGGACGCCTACGTCGAGCAGGTGCTCGGCCCCTTGCTGGCCTACGACCGCAAGCACCACACCGAACTGGTGCGCACGCTGGCGACCTACCTCGCGCACAACAGCGCCGTGCAGGCGACGGCACGGGCCCTGACAATCCACGTCAACACCGCGAGCTACCGCCTGCAGCGCATCGAAGCGATCTCCGGCCTCGACCTGGCGCAGGCGGAGGACCGCTTGCAGGCGCGGGTGGCGCTGAAGATCCTCGACGGCTGCAGCGTGGACTGAGGGGCGGCGACGGGCGGCCCTCATCCCCTTCCCTTCCCCCAATCCTGGGGGAAGGGCGATCCGGGGGTGCCAAATCGATGCGGCGTCGGCTTTACCGTACGCTGTTCGGAACGCTTACGGCAGGATCGTCTCCTTCGCCCAGGATTGGGCGAAGGAGACAGGAGAGGATGCGGGCCGCAGGGCGCGCTCAGCCGTTGCCCCGCAGCTCGCTCCGCACCAGCGCGGCGCCGGCGGTCAGCGCCTGCAGCTTGGCCCGCGCAATCTCGGCGGGCAGGTGACGCAGGCCGCAGTCTGGGTTCACCATCAGCCGCTCGGGCGGCAGCACGGTCAGCGCCCGCCGCACGCGCGCCGCGATCAGCTCCGGCGTCTCGACCTCCTGGCTCTTCACGTCGATCACGCCCAGGCCGAGCATGAAGGTCGCGCTCGGATAGCGACGGAACAGCTCCAGATCGTCGTAGCCCTTGCGCGCGAACTCCAGCAAAACCTGGTCCACCTGCGCATCGACGATCGCCGGGAAGAGGAAGTCGTACTGGCCCTGCCAGAGCGGCCGGGCGTAGCGGTTGCCGTAGCAAACATGCACGGCGCGCATCGTCGTGCGCGGATCGACGCCTTCAAAGACGATATTCAGCGCCTGCACGGCCAGCTTGGCGCGGTCGCGGTAGCCCGCCAGGAACGGCTCATCGACCTGTAAGACGGCGACGCCCGCCTCGGCCAGGGCGCGGGCTTCGCGGTTCAGCGTGCGGGCGATCGCCAGCACCAGCTCGGCCTCGTCGGCGTAGCACTCGTTGCGCAGGCGCCGCGAGAGCGAGAACGGCCCCGTCAGCGAGAACTTGATCGGCCGGTCGGTGTACTGCAGGGTGAAGAGGAAGTCGTCGACGAGCCCCAGCGGCGGCGGAGCGGCCGGGTCCGGCTCGGGCAGCGGGCGTGTGACGCGCGCCTCGTAGTAGTCGTAGTAGAAGTCCTTCGCCAGGTGCGGGATCTCGACGCCGGGCAGGCGCGCGAGGAAGTAATCCACGTCGTTGTCGCGGCGCAGCTCGCCGTCGGAAACGACGTCGATGCCCGCACGCTCCTGGTCTTTGAGCGCCGCCTTGATCGCCACCTCATGGATCTCGGCGAGATAGGCGCCGCTGATGCGCCGCTGGTAATAGTCGGTCTTCAGCCGCTCCAGCCATTCCGGCACCGAGTAGGACCCGACCACGCTGGTGGCGAGCGGCGCCGGCAGCCACGCCGCCGCGGGCGCCGTGCCGCCGTTGCGCGCGGGAGCCGCGCCGTTGCCGGCCTCGTCCGCTCTGGTCTGCGCCGGCGTTTCGCTTGCCACGGTTCTCGATCGCCTCTCGCTATTCGCGCACGCGCGCGGTCAGGGTCAGCACGTTGGAGCCGCTGCGGTGGGCGAAGCGGCGGATCTGCACGTCGAAGCCGCGCCGCCGGCCGATCGCCGCCAGCAGCGGCCCGTTCACCCAGTTCACGACCGAACCGTCGTACTTGCCCGGTCCGCGGAAGCCGCTCTGGTACTGGTCGATCTCGGTCACGAACAGATCGTGGCACTGCAGGACGCCGAAGGGATGGAGCAGCGGCATCGAGTCGGCGAAGCTGGCGGCGGCGCCGTTGCTGACGTGCATGCGCAGGTCGCCGTTGGCCTCGACGATCGGGCGGAGGATCTCGCCGCTGATGCCGGGGGCCACTTCGTAGGTATCCAGCTCCTCGATCGGCACATAGCGCTCCTCCAGCCGCAGCGCCTCCCACAGCGCCCGCCACAGCGCCACCGCGGCGAGCGGGTCGCCGTGGAAGCGATCGGCCGCCGCCTCGGCCAAGAGCGCCGGCCCCAGGTGCAGCAGGCGGCCGGCCAGGTCGGGCAGCGCGCTGGGCGCCACGCCGATCTCGGCAGCCAGCCGCTCCGCCGTGGCGCCGGCGATGAAGGCGCGCACCTCCACGCGGAAGAGATGGCCGCCCAGCCGCACGATCTCGTCCGTGGGCAGGTTATCGTAGACGTTGGAGATATAGATCAGGAATGCCTTGGCGGAGAGGAAACGCAGTGTCTGGGTCAGGGAACGGGCGTCCAGTACAAGGCTGCTGACGTGCTCGGCATGGCTGCTGACGTTGGCGCGGGCGCGTTCGAGCACGTGGGGCGAGTAGTCGCCCATCAGGTAGTGCAACCGCCGGTAGTACGCGCCGCCGTGGCGCTCGCGGTCCAGGCGCAGGAACTCGTCCAGCCAGACACGCGCCTGGTTGCCGTTGCCCACGCCCAGCTCCAGCACGTAGAGGTCTTCGGGCAGGGCCTGCTGTGCCGCAAGGTCGTCCCACACGCGGAACAGCTCCAGGATCAGCTCCTGCGCGGCGGCGACGTTGCGGGCATCGCTTTCGCCCTTGGGCAACGCCTGCTCGTACTCGTTGCCGGTCGCCTGCTCCCAGAGGCCGAGCGCCCGCCAGTAGAGGGCGTTGAAGGCCCAGATGCAGCCTGCGCTCTCCGCTTTCCAGTCTTCGAGGTAGAGGCGGCAGCCGTCGCGCTGCTGCCCGCCGGCGCCGCCGTTCAGTGCCCGGCGGAAGAGGTCCGCGAGGTCCGCGCTTGCCGCCCGGCGCAGATCGACGCCGATCTCCAGGCCGGCGCCGGCGCCCTCGGTCGCGGCCTCGCTGTCGGCGTCGGCTTCTAAGCCAGCACGGTAGGCGCGGGCCGAGGCCGCGGCGCTGGGGCAGATCAGGCGCGCGTCCACGGGCTCACGGAAGTTCTGCCGGTACTGGACCCAGTCGCCCACCACACGCAGGCGCGCCAGATCCGTAGAGGTCTCCCGCGCCGCGGCCAGGAGGGCGCTCAACACCGGGTTCAAGTCCAGGGCTTTCGGCCCGCGCAACTTGTCCGTGGATCGAATGACGATCTGCATTGCGGCCCCGCGCACGCCGGCGGCGGCCCACGAGCACGAGCGTCCGAACGGAGCGGATGTCGGGCACCCCCGCGGCGTGCCGTCATTCTGGCGGAGCGGCGCGGTGCGACGCATCGGTGCGCGGCGCCAAAGCGGTCGCGGCACGGCTTGTGGAGCGCTCACAACCAGCATAGACCAGCGGCGCGCCGTTGCCCGCAGCCGCCGCGGCCGCCCTGTAGCCGCCGCACAAGCGCCCGTGCGCGCAGTTCGTCGCGCGGCACCGATGATCGCGGTTGGCGCCGCGGCCAAGAATGAAACGACGGCGCCACGGTTCCGGCAAGAGGAGGCTTCTCAGCATGACTTCGTCAGCGGCACAGCCGGCGGTTGCCTCGGCGGCGGCGCGTCTGCGCGCGGCCTTCGCCTCCAGCCGCTTCGTGATCACCGCGGAGCTGGATTCGCCCAGCGATGCCTCTCCCGCGCACCTCGAACGGCAGGCGCGCGCCTTCGCCGCCTACGTGGACGCCGTCAACTGCACCGACAACTCGGCCGCCAAGGTGCGCATGTGCCCCGTGGCGGCCGCGGCGCTGGTGGCCCGCGCCGGGCTGGTGCCGCTGGTGCAGCTTACCTGCCGCGACCGCAACCGCATCGCGCTGCAGTCGGACGCGCTCGGCGCCGCGGCGGTCGGCGCGGCGGGCATCGTCTGCATGACCGGCGACCCGCCTGGCGTGGGCAATCACCCCGAGGCGAAAGCCGTGCTCGACGTCAGCTCGACGGAGTTGATGGCAGCCGTGCGCGGCCTCTGCCAGGGCCATTTCATCTCCGGCGACCCGATCGCGCGGCCGCCCGACCTGCTGGTCGGCAGCGTGGAAAACCCGGCGGACGGCGAGCGTTCGTTGCCCCGCCTGCGGGCCAAGATCGAGGCCGGCGCCGAGTTCGTGCAGACGCAGATCACCGTGGACGCGGGCGCCTTCGCGGGCTGGGTCGAGCTGCTGCGCGGCGCCGGCCTGACCGAGCGCGTACGTATCCTTGCCGGCGTGGCGGTGCTGCGCCGCCCGGCGATGGCGCACTACCTGAACGACCACGTGCCCGGCGTCACCGTGCCGGAGCGGGTGATGCAACGGCTGGAAGGCGCGGAAGACCCGGCCGCGGCGGGCGTGGAGATCGCGGCCGAACTGGTGCGCGAGCTGCGGGCGATCCCCGGCGTGGACGGCGTGCACCTGATGAGCTTCGGCTGGAACGACGGCGTGCGCCGCGTCGTCGACGCGATCTGAGCGGCAATGGCAGGCACAAAGCGTCGAGCACGATGGCAGAACTGATCAAAGGCTCGCTTGTCGCCAGCCACCTGCGTCACCAGGTGCGCAAGGAAGTAGCGGCGTGGCGCGCCGCGGGCGGCGCGCAGCCCTGCCTGGCCGTCTGCCTGGTGGGCGACGACGCGGCCAGCCAGGTCTATATGCGGCGCAAGCAGCAGGCCTGCGCCGCCGTGGGCATCACGAGCGTGCGCGTGGACCTGCCCGCGGAGACGGCGCAGGCGGAGCTTGAGCGGCTGATCTGCCGCTGGAACGCCGACCCCGCCATCCACGGCATCCTTGTGCAGTTGCCGCTGCCCCCGCAGATCGACCGCTTCGCCGTGCTGGACCGCATCGATCCGGCCAAAGACGTGGACGGGATGGGCAGCGCGAATATGGGCAGCCTGATCCTGGGCGCGCCCCGCTTTGTCCCCTGCACGCCGGCGGCGATCATCGAGCTGCTCAAGTACCACGGTGTCTCGACCTGTGGGAAGCACGTGGTGATCGTGAACCGCGGCATCGTCGTCGGCCTGCCGCTGGCGGCGCTGCTCCTGCAGGACCACCCCTTCGGCAACGCGACGGTCACCGTCTGCCACGAGCACACACAGGACGTCGGGCGCATCTGCCGCCGCGGCGACATCGTCGTGGTGGCCGTGGGCAAGCCGGATGCCTTCACGCTGCGCGGTGACATGGTGAAGCGCGGCGCCGTGGTGATCGACGTGGGCATCAGCCGCGAGGGCCGGCGGCTCACGGGCGACGTCGCCTTCGAGGAGGTGGCGGCGAAGGCGGCGCTGATCACGCCCGTGCCGGGCGGCGTCGGCCCCTGCACGATCGCCATGCTGCTGAAGAACACGCTGCAGGCGGCGCGGGCGGCCCTCATCCTCTCCCCCGTGATCTTCCACTGATCCTTCTCCCAATTCTGGGGAGAAGGAGAGGGGCGATCCCTGGGAGGAAGTTCCGAGGGTGGGTCGGGTAATCAGCCTGTCGAAGGGGCGCACTGCACGCGCCCGTCGCGGCGGCAGCCGCGAGAGCGCCGCGTCGCTTAACCCACTGGCCCCCGCTTCAGCACCGCTGGATCGCCCCTCGCTCCCTACTTCCACAACTCGTTCAAATGCACCAGATGGGAGCGAGGGGTCGGGGCCAGAGCGCAGCGCAACCGCCGGAGGCTTCAGATACGCCCGCGCCGTTGCTTGTGGTGAAGTGCCAACAGGCCGGCCGGCTTTCCTGTGTCGTAACGCCAATGACGCGCCGCGGCCGCTGCTCTATACTCCAACCTCTCGCCGGTTCGCGCGACGGGTTGTTCGCTGCCCTGCGCCGGCCGGTAGTGCGCCGTTTCACGCTGCTGCCTGAAGGCGAGCGCCGCATGAACCGATCGCTGCCGGCCCGGACGGACGGGTTGCTCGAGCTCCCGGAGCGGCTGCGCACGCGGGTGCTGGTCTGCGACGGCGCGATCGGCACGATGCTGCACGCCGCCGGCGTCTCGCTCGACCTCTCGCTGCCTGAGCTGAGCGTTTCCCGGCCCGAGCTGGTGCGCGCTGTGCACGGCGCCTACCTGGCGGCCGGGGCGGAGTTGATCGAGACCAACAGCTTCGGTGCCTCGCGCCCGCGGCTGGCTCGCCACGGGCTCGAATCGCGGGTGCACGAGATCAATTTCGCCGCCGCCGCCGTGGCCAGGGCCGCCGTCGCCGCAGCCGATCACCCGGCGCTGGTGGCCGGCTCGGTCGGGCCGGCGACACCGGCCGGCTTTCACGGCCACCTGCCATCGGAGACGTTGCAGGCGGCCTTCCACGAGCAGATCGCGGCGCTGCACGCCGGCGGCGTCGATCTGCTGCTGCTGGAAACGTTCGGCGGTCTGGACGAGCTGCTGGAGGCGATCGCCGCGGCCGGAGCGGCGGCGCCCAGCATTCCCGTCATCGCAGAGATGACCTTTCTTGAGGACGGGCGCACCCCCGCGGGCGAAACGCCGGCCGAGGTCGGCAGCCGGCTCGACGGGCTGGCGCTGGCCGCGATCGGCGCCAACTGCACACTGGGGCCACAAGGACTGCTGGCGGTGCTGCGCGAGCTGGGCGCGCACAGCAGCCTGCCGCTGGCGGCGCAGCCGAACGCTGGGGCGCCGACCTTCGCCGGCGGCCGCTTCCGCTACACCGCCGACCCACCGTATTTTGCCCGCCACGCCCGCCGCTTCGTCGAGCTGGGCGCGGCGATCGTCGGTGGCTGCTGCGGCACCACGCCCGCACACGTGGAAGCCGTGGCCGCAGCGGTGAGCGGCCTGCGGCCGGCGGCGCGCGCGGCAGCACGGCGCCCGCGCCCGCGCTCCGACGGGCAGCGCACGGATTCACCGGCTCCGGCGCACAGCCGCATGCTGGAACGCTGCGCTGCGGGGCGCTTCGTGCTGCTGGGCGAGCTGCCGCCACCCACCGGAGGCAGCGCCGATGAAGCCGTGCGCGCTGCCGCTTTGCTTAAGCGGGCCGGCTGCGATGCGGTGTTGATCGGTCCGCCGAGCAGCGCCCGCGCCCAGGCGAGCCCGACCAGCCTGGCGGCGCTGGTGCAGCAGCGGGTGGAGGGGCTGGAGGCGATCCTCGGCGTCGCCGCCTGGGAACGCAGCCTGATGTCGCTGCAGGCCGATCTGCTCGGCGCCTCCGCCTTCAGCATCGTGCACGTGCTTTGCCGCTCGGGCACACCGCCTCTGCAGGGCGACTATCCCAACACCGGCGGCATCTGGGATGTGGATTCGCTGGGGTTGATCCAGCTCGTGCGCGCCCTGAACGGCGGGCGCGACCACCACGGCATCCCGCTCGCCCGGCCCACGGCTTTCGTCGTCGGCGCCCAGGTCAACCCGGCGGCCGAAGACCTGGACCGCGAGATTGAGGAAACCCGCCGCAAGATCGAGGCCGGCGTGGACTTCCTGATCACACCGCCCGTCTATGACCTGGCCGCGCTCGATCGGCTGCTGGACGCCGCGGGCGTGCGCGGCGACCTGCCCGTGCTGCTGGGCACGATGATCCTGCGCGACTTCGGCCACGCCGAATACCTGCGCCACGAAGTGCCCGGCGTGGCGATCCCCGATCGGATCGTGCGGCGTCTGCGGCTGGCGCGCGAAGACGGACCGCTGGTCGGCCGGCAGATCGCCCGCGAGCTGATCGCGGAGGCCCGTGCCGGGGGCCGCGTGCGCGGCGCCGTGCTCCGCGCGGCGGACGGCACGACGGGGGAGATCGTGCAACTCGCGCAAGAACTGGCCGGAGGACCGGCCAACAAGCTGAGGACGATCGAGCGGTGCAAGGCTACATCCTGAGGCGGCTGATCGGCATCGCGGTCAACATCGTGCTCGTCAGCATCGTGATCTTCCTCGCCCTGCGGATGGTGCCGCAGAACGTGGCGGCCGATGTGTTGGGCCAGAACGCCACGCCCGAGCAGTATCAGGCCTTCAACCACAAGTACGGCCTGGACGATCCGGCGCCGGTGCAGTTCGTGCGCTGGCTGGGCGGCGTGCTGCACGGCGACTTTGGCCGCTCCTTCCGCACCAACGCGCGGGTGGGCGTGGAGTTTCAACGGCGCTTCCCGATCACCCTGGAAGTCGTCGTGCTCAGCTTCGTCTTCACCGCGGTGATGGGCGTGGTGTTCGGCGCCGTCTCCGCGCTCAGACAGAACTCGCCGCTGGACTACGGCGTGCGCGTGTTCTCGATCTTTGGCCTTTCCGTGCCCAACTTCCTGCTGCTCACCTGTCTGCTGATCTTCCCCGCCCGCTGGTGGGGCTACGCGCCGCGTTTCGGCGCCACCAGCTTCTTCAAAGACCCCTCCGGCAACATGCAACTCTACCTGCCGGCGACCTTCACCCTCGCCGTCGGCGCCGCGGCCACGCTGATGCGGCTGACCCGCTCGGCCTTCTTGGAAGTGGTGCGGCAGGACTACGTGCGCACGGCCCGCGCCAAGGGGCTGCGCGAACGCGTGATCGTGCTGCGCCATGAGCTGCGCAACGCCATGCTGCCGGTGCTGACGCTGATGGGCATCCAACTCGGCGCGCTGCTGGGCGGCTCGATCATTTTGGAGCAGGTGATGGGCCTGCCGGGGCTAGGCACCTGGGCGCTGGCCGCGATCGGCGTCAACGACTACCCGGTGGTGATGGTCGTCGCGCTCTTCGCCGCGGTTACGATCATGGTGATCAACTTGATCGTCGATCTGTCCTACGTTGCGCTCGATCCGCGCATTCGCCTGGCGCACTGACGGGCGCAGCGCGGCTGAGGGAGCGGTGATGGCGAGCGCCTCAGAGGCGGTGGTGCTGGGCACGCGGGCGGAGTCCGCCGAGTCGCGCTTCGTGCGCCGTGCGCTGAGCATGATGCGGCGCCAGCCGCTGGGGGTGTTTGGCGCCCTGATCTGCGTGGCCTTCGTGATGGTGGCCTTCGCCGCGCCGCTGCTGGCGCCGCACGACCCGCACATCTTCGTCGGGCCGCGGCTCGGCGGTCCGAGCCACCGCTTCCCGCTGGGCACCAACAACCTGGGACAGGACGTGCTGGCGCGCACGATCTACGGCGCCCAGGTGTCGCTGATCGTCGGCGTCGCCTCGGTCTTGCTGGGCACCGTGGTGGGTACGGCGCTGGGCCTCGTCGCGGCCTACTTCGGCGGCTGGGTGGACTCTGGCGTGCAGCGGGCGCTGGAGGTGGTCGCCTCGTTTCCGGGGCTGATGCTGATCCTCGTCGTCGTGGCGGCGCTGGGCCGGCCGAGCGTGGCGCACAACGTGAACATGCTGACGCTCGGCTGGGAGCTGCGCGTGGTCGTCATCGCGGTGGGCATTGGCTTCATCTTCGCGACCACGCGCATCGTGCGCTCGGTGGCGCTCACGGAGCGCCACGCGCCCTACGTCGAGGCGGCGATGGCCTGCGGCGCCGGCTGGGCACGGATCATGCTCCGGCACCTGCTGCCCAACGTGATGGCCTACATCATCGTCGGGGTCAGCGTCACGCTCGGCCTGGCGATCCTGGCGGAGGCGTCGCTCTCGTTCCTCGGCTACGGCGTGCCGCCGGGCACCCCGGCCTGGGGCACCGACCTTTCCGGCATCAATCGCCAGTTCTTCCTGCAGGCGCCCTGGCTGGTGCTGGCGCCCGGCGGCGCGATCAGCCTGACGCTGCTCGGCTTCAACTTTTTGGGCGACGCATTGCGCGACGAGCTGGATCCGCGCCTGCGCGGACGTTAAGGCAAACGGATGAGGGCGAGGAAGCGGACGGCGAGCCGCGCCAGGACCGGCGGTTGTTCGCCACGCCCGGCCTGAGGAGGCACAACCGGCACTTCGGCCGCGCCTGCGCGGCCGGTGAGCGGAAGACGGGAGCGTGTGGCTCCCGCAGCAGGCACGGAGGAGGGGTCGATGCAACCGTATCGTTCTCAGACGGGAGCACTGCGCCGGCCGAGCCGGCGGCAATTCCTGGTCGGTGGGGCGGGGCTGACAGGGACGGCCGCCTTCCTGCTCGCCTGCGGCGGCGGCAACAACAACAAGGCCGCCAGTACAACGAACAGCTCCGGCGCCAAACCCGCGGCCTCCGCGGCCGGCGCCGCGAGCACCGCTGCCGGCACTCCGGCCGCCGCGGCGGCCGCCACGCAGACGCCCAAGAAGGGCGGGCGCATCAGCCAGCTCGCCGCGATCACGACGCAGACGCTGAACCCGATCACCAACTGGAACGAGGGCACGATCCTCTCGGGCGTCTCGCTCTACGACCGGCTCGTCTCCACGCGGCTGAACAAGGACTCGGCCACCGAGTACGTGCCGGAGGCCGCGGCGAGCGTGGAGCAGCCCGACCCGCTCACCGTCGTCTTCAAGCTGCGGCCCGGGATGAAATATCACAACCACGAGCCCGTCAACGGCCGCGCCGTCGCCGCCGACGACATCGTGGAGACCGAGAAGTACATCAAGGACAACCCGGCCTCGCAGGACAAGTCGTTCCAGACCCTCTCGATGGACAGCGTGACGGCGGCGGACGATCAGACCGTCAGCTTCAAGCTGAAGGCGCCGAACGCCTACCTGTTCAGCGGCACGCAGCTCAGCTACCCTGCCGGCGGCTCGATCATCATTCCCAAGGAGACGCTGAGCAACCTCGACCAGGGCTGGCAGGTGGGCAGCGGCCCCTACCAGCTCTCCAACTTCCAGATGAACGTGAACTACCTGTACAAGCGCTTCGACGGCTACCACGGCGCCAGCCAGGGACTGCCCTACATCGACGAGCGCGAGTGGAAGATCATCGTCGACCCGGCGGCAGGCGAGTCCGCCTTCCGCAGCGAGCAGGTGCAGATCTGGGCGCCGCCGATTCCGCAGACGGCGGACACGGTAGCCAAGGACCTGGGCGCCAAGATCGCGATGGAGAACTTCCTTTCGCTGTCGATGGTGACGCTCTCCTTCAACGTGGCCAAGCCGCCGTGGAACGACGCGCGCGTGCGCCAGGCGATGTACCGCTTCACCAACCGCCAGCAGTACCTCGACCTGATCGAGTCGGGCAAGGGCCAGATCCCGGCGGGGCTGCTCTCGGTGGGCCTCAAGGACTACCAGCTCGACGCGTCGCAGACGGCGAAGTACTGGGCGAACGACCTCAAGCAGGCCAAGCAACTGCTGGACGCGGCCGGCTACGACTACAACCACCAGGTCGAGATGTCCACGATCGACGGCCCGCGCAATAACCAGGGCATGCAGATCTTCCAGCAGCAGGCGGCGCAGGTCGGCATGAAGGTGCAGATCACGCCGATGCAGTTCGCCGAGTGGCTGAACCAGAAGATCCTCACCGGCAACTGGGAGGCCTGGTACTCGCAGCACCCGACCTACGACTCACCGCACATCTACCTGCGCCTGCAGGCAACGAACACCTACAGCGTGCACAAGTACAACGGCCTGAAGGATCCGACGATCGACGCCATGATCGAGAAGTCGGAGCAAACGCTCGACCACGCGTCGCGCGTGCAGCAGGTGAAGGATATCCAGCTCGCGCTGCTCGACAAGTACACGCCGTTCTTCCTCACGCACAACTACACGGCCTACCTGGCGCGCTACAAGTACGTGATGGACCTCGAGATCAACCCGGCGTCCACCGCGGAGCCGACCTACAATACGCAGATGTGGCTGAACAAGGCGTAACCGGCAGGACGGGGAAATGAAGCACAGTACCGACCGCATCCTGACTACGCACGCCGGCAGCCTGGTGCGTCCGCCGGAGATCATCGCCGTGATGGCGGCGCGGGAGGCGCGGCAGCCGTACGACCAGGCGGCGTTTTCCGGCCAGTTGCATGACGGCGTGGCCGAAGTCGTGCGTGAGCAGGCGGCGGCCGGCGTCGATATTCCCAGCGACGGCGAGTACGGCAAGGTCGGCTGGACCAACTACGTGACCGAGCGCATCTCCGGCCTGGAGGCGCGCCCGTTCGAGCCGGGCCGGGCACGCCAGATCTTCGGCAAGGACCGCGAGGACTTCGCCGACTTCTACGCCGCCTGGAACCGGCACGAGCGCACGATGTGGCTGCCGCCGGCGCAGGCCGCGGCGCCGGCGACGTCCTCGCTGATCGCCTGGGAGTGCACGGGGCCGATAAAGTACACGGGGCAGCAGGCGATCCAGACCGACATCGCCAACTTCAAGGCGGCGCTGAATGGCGTGCGGGTCCAGGGCGCGTTTGAAGACGCGTTCCTGCCTGTCTCCGCGCCGGGCAGCGCCGAGGCGACGCGGCTGAATCAGTACTATCCCAGTGAGGAAGCCTATCTCTACGCCCTAGCCGACGCCTTGAAGGAGGAGTACCGCGCGATCGTCGATGCCGGCCTGCTGGTGCAGGTGGACGACGCCTTCCTGCCCGCGCTCTACGACCGGCTGCTGCTGAGCGGCTCGCTGGAGGACTACCGCAAGTTCTCTCATCTGCGCGTGGAGGCGGTGAACCACGCGCTGAAGGGCATCCCTGAAGACCGCGTGCGCTACCACATCTGCTGGGGAAGCTGGAACGGGCCGCACTCCACCGACGTGCCGCTGAAGGAGATCGTGGACCTCGTGCTGGAGGTGAACGCCGGCGCCTACTCAATCGAGGCTGCCAACCCACGGCACGAGCACGAGTGGCGCGTGTGGGAGAATGTAAAACTGCCGGAGGGCAAGATCCTGATCCCCGGCGTGGTGACGCACTCGACCAACATCATCGAGCACCCCGAGCTCGTGGCCGAGCGCATTACCCGTTTTGCCAGGCTCGTGGGCCGCGAGAACGTGATCGCGGGCACGGACTGCGGCTTCTCGCAGATCTGGAACCTGATCCGCACGCATCCCTCGATCCAGTGGGCGAAGCTGCGGGCGCTCGCCGAAGGCGCCCGCCTGGCGACACAGCAGCTCTGGTGATCGGCAACGGAGAGTCGCGTCCGCGCAGAGCGGGCGCCGAAAGGAACGCAACAGCGTGACCACAAGCGAACGAGCCCAGGCGACGCCGGTGGCGGTACAGCCGGCCGGCCTCAACCACCTCGTGCTGAATGTGAAGGACCTCGAACGCTCGCACGCCTTCTGGACGGAGATCATCGGCTTCAAACAGGTGGGCCAGTCGCGGCCGGAGAGCTCCTTCCAAATGCGCTTCTACGCCGGCTCGGAAGGCGCCCGCCATCACGACCTGGCGCTGGCGCAGATCGTCGAGCCGGAGCAGGTGGCGGATCCGTCCGAGGACTGGAGCATGCGCGGGCGGGCGCCGGGCGTGAACCACATCGCGATCAAGTACCCGGACCGCGAGTCCTGGCTGCGGCAGATCGCCTTCTTGCAGAGCAAAGGCGTGAAGTTCCACAGCCGCGTCGAGCACGGCATGACGCACAGCGTCTACATCTCCGACCCGGACAACCACGGCATCGAGGTGCTGTACGAGCTGCCGGCCGAAGTCTGGGAGGATGACATTGCCGCGGCGCTGCTCTGGGCGCGGCGCCTGCCGACGGAAGGCCCAGAGGCGCTGGAGGACAGCACCGACTACACGGTCTTCGGCAAAGAGCAGTCGGGCTGAGCGTGGGCGGGCCCTCACCCTCACCCCCGGGATCTTCCACTGGTCCCTCTCCCAATCCTGGGAGAGGGAGAGGGGCGATCGTTGGCAGGTAGCGTGGAGGGCGTCGGGTTAGCGATCTGCTGCAGGGGCGCATGCCGCGCGCCCGGCGCGCCCGTGGCCGCAACCCATGGCACGACGGCCTACCCGATGCATCCCGCTTCAGCGCAACACGATCGACCCTCTCGCCCGCACGCTCGTCGCCGGCGGCGGATCGCCCAAATGTCTGTGTTTGTGCGAGGAGGGGAAGGAGGAGTGAGGGCACCGCGATGAAGATCGGTGTGACGTTTCCGACCGCCGCGCTTGGTAACGACCCGGCAGCGATCCGCGACTTCGCGCAGGCGATCGAGGGCGTGGGCTTCGACCACCTGCGCGCGGCCGAGCATGTGATCGGCGGCCACCCCGACCGGCTGCGGGGCGAGCGCGTCCACACCTACGACGTGGTCTACCACGAGCCGTTCGTGCTGTTCGGCTATCTCGGCGCGATCACGCGGCGGCTGGAGCTGGTGACCAGCATCCTCATCCTGCCGCAGCGGCAGACGGCTCTCGTCGCCAAGCAGGCGGCCGAGCTGGACCTGCTCACCGGCGGGCGGCTGCGGCTGGGCGTGGGCATCGGGCGCAACTGGATGGAGTACGAGGCGCTGAACGAGGATTTTCACACGCGCGGCCGGCGCATCGAAGAGCAGATCGCCGTGCTGCGCCGGCTGTGGACCGAGGAGCTGGTGACCTACACGGGCCGCTGGCACCACCTGGACCGCATGGGCCTGAACCCGATGCCGGTTCAGCGGCCGATCCCGATCTGGATGGGCTCATACACCGCGGTGGTGGAGCGGGCGATCGAGCGCATCGCGCGGCTGGCCGACGGCTGGTTCCCGCAGTTTCCCCCGAACGACGAGTTTCGCGCCGTGCTGGAGCGCTTCCGCGGCTATGCGCAGGCGGCGGGGCGCGATCCGGCGAGCATCGGCCTCGACGTCGGCGTCAACGCGGCGCGTGGCGGGCCCGACGAGTGGGCGGCGCAGCGCGACGCCTGGCAGAAGCTGGGCGCCACGCACCTGACCGTGGGCACGATGGGCAGCAGCTTCACCTCGCCGCGGCAGCACATCGACGCCATGATCCGTTGCAAGCAGGTGCTCGATGGCGCGTGAGGCGGGCGGGCAGCCTGCCTGCGCGATTTCGCCGCCGGAGCCGGGGCTCACACCGCGGCAGCTGATCGCCCGCGCCGTATCGCTGCGGCCCATGCTGCGGGCGCAGCAGGCCGCGTGCGAGGCGGCGGGGCGCATTCTGCCGGAAACGCATCGCGCCTTCGTGGAGGGCGGCTTCTACCGCACGCTGCAGCCGCGGCGCTTCGGCGGCTACGAGTTTGCGCTGCCGGTCTTCGCCGAGACGATGATCGAGATCACGCGCGGCTGCCCGTCGAGCGGCTGGGTGCTGGCGTTTACGGCCGGACATCCGCACGTTTTGGCGAAGTTCCCGGAGCAGGCGCAGATCGAAGCCTATGGCGACGACGGCGATTTCCGCGCGCCGTTCGTCGGCTCGCCGGGCAGCGCCGAGCCGGCGGAAGGCGGGCTGCGCATCAACGGCGCCTGGGATTACGCCACCGGCTGCGACGTAGCCACGCACTTTATGGCCACTGTCGCCCGACGCGGCGCCGATGCCGCCGCTCCGCCGGAGACGCTGAGCGCGCTGATCGACCGCGAGGACTTCACGATCGTCGAGAACTGGGAGATGCTGGGCATGCGCGGCACCGGCTCGCACCGCGTGGTGGTGACGGACCGGGTGATCCCGCTCTACCGCACGGCGCGGTCGGAGCGGGCGCTGCCCACCGCCGAGGCGCCACGGTCCGCCGTGCGCATCCATGACAACCCGCTCTACGCCAGCCCCAGCGGCAACGTGCTGATGGCCGAGATCGCGGCGGTAGCGATCGGCACCGGCCTCTGCGCCCTGGACAGCTACGAATGGTTGCTGCGCGAGCGCACCACGCGCGGCCCCTCGCCGGTGCGACGCGCGGAGAGCGCGGAGTTCCAGCGGCACTTCGGGCAGGCGCAGGCCCTGCTCAACACGGCCCGCGCCGCGCTGCTCGGCTGCACGCAGGAGTACATGGCGTTTTGCCGGCAGGCGGTGGAGGAGGAGGCGCCGTTCTCGCTGGAGCGTAGCCAGGGCATCGTGCTGGTCGAGCAGCAGTGCACGCGGCTGGCGGGCGAGGCGGTGGATCTGCTGCTGCACACGGCGGGCTCGTCCGCGGCGCGGCCGGGCACGGTGCTGGAGCGCTGCTTCCGCGACATGGCGACGCTGCGTACGCACATCAGCCTGCAGTTCGACACGCTGTTCGAGGCGTTCGCGCGCACGCACCTGGGCATAGGAAGCAGATAGCCAAGCGGTACCCCCGGCGGGACTCGAACCTGCGACCAACGGTTTAGAAGACCTCGAAATACCGTCCAGCAGGGTCTTCCAAGGGCCACAATCAGGCGTGGAATCGCACTAATGTTCTAGTCATGTACACCGGCTTCCAGCGACGTAGCGTGGTCGTCCTCGTGCGTCAGAAATGGCACCATATTCACTACCACCGCTGATGGTGGACGAAAGTCGCGGATGCTAACTGTATTGTTGCCTTTGGTACTCGGGTACCAAATGCGCGGCCGTCATCGCGACCGTGAGGACGGTAGCTGAGCAGGCGAGAACGAGAGCACCGAGTTTGGTGGTCAGTTTCATTGGCTTGTAGGAGACAGGACCTGTGAAAAGAGGACGGTACCGGCTGCTGTGGTCGCGGAGATGGCACACACGTTGCTCTGGTATTCAGAGCCGCCGGCGGCATTGGGCTTGCGGGTCGTCGGGTCAGGCACGCAGGTGAGGATATAGACGACATTCGAGCGGAAGGCAGCCGACTTGACGAGATACTGGGCGAGTCCCTCCGGTCGATTCGCGATAGGACTGGCAGCAGGCGTTGGCAACGTTCCAGGCGTCGCGGCGAGCGGTGCAGCAATCACCGTTGGTAGTCCATGAGCCACCAGTGCCGGCAGGGCAGCGGCGGCGAGCGTGGCGACTTCTGGGTGGTCTGCCAGGTTCCGGTCGCAGCTGCCTTTGCCCTGAAACGTGCCGCCAAACTGCATTGCGATGGATTTGGTCTTTGGTGTCGGACTGGCACTGGCGAAGCGTACTGCGCTGCCTAGCGACTGCACTTCGGTCGTATTCAGCGTTGCCGCGGTGTTGGCGACAGCGGCCGGGTCTCCTGGCGAGGAGCACTGGGCCCATCAGCACAGGAAGGAGGGACGGCGGGCGCCGGCTGGAGTGCTGAGCTGGGTCATCGGCACGCCGCATGAGCCCGAGGAGCCCGCACGGCTCTTCGCGCCGCTGCGCTAGAAACGGCGGCTGGACCGGTCCGGCTACGTGCGCTTCCGGCGCTGGCGGATGTACGGCGATCAGGCGCTCGCGCAGGTGACGGCGCTGGTGTGGCTGTCAGAGGAGACGCTGACGGTCGAGGCGCAGGCCGAGCCCCTGGCGTACTATGCGGTGAAGATGAACCGGCGAGGCGAGCTCACGGCGGTGACGGAGTCGCGGCTGCTGCCGGCCCGCTATCACGCGCGGCAACCGCGCTTATGGCCGTGGATGCCGAACTCGGACGAGCGGCAGCTCGCGCTCCTCGTGCCGGCCGAACGGCTACTCCGGCGTCGCCGTCCCGAGGACGCTGTCCAAAGTCAGTTCGCCGAACACCGACCAGCAGAGGTCGTTCCGCAACCGCTGGTCGTCGAGTACGAGCTCGCGAATCGCCTCTGGGAGCTGGTCGCGCTGCCACCGGCACTCGAGACGCCCTGCGCTCTCGCCCTCTCCTTCCAGCGCGGCCGCACGTGCGGCCTTGATCGCATAGGCCGCCGCACCGAGCTCGTGCGCGGCGACGTGTGCGACGGCCGCGGCCTGGCCGGCAGCGTACGCGGCATGCCGTGCTGCCCCACGCAGGTCTCTGGCCGCGGCCATGGCATGGCCGGCCGCCGTGCGAGCCTGGGTCATCGTGACCTCGCCACGCGCCCAGGCGCGGGCCCGCGCGATCGCCTGACGCGGTCGCGGGTCCGAAGGCTTCGCCGACGCGAAGAGGTCAAGGACGTGCTCCGCGCACGCTGCCGCCCACAGGGCGAGGAGCTGGTGATCCGAGTCGGTGAGGATCCCACCACGGCGGATCGTCACGAAACGAGGGTCGCGGTCTTTCGGGAGGATCATGCCCAGCACCCCTTCCGCTCGCGTCTGCCCAACATGTACATCGGTGGCTCATCGTCACGGCGCACGTAACTGCAAATATGTGTTAGGCACGTCGTGGCGAGGCTTCGCCGTAGCTGCCGTTGGCATCATCGCCAGCGGGATTTGGGTGCTACAGCGCCTCATCGGTTGGGCCAACTGCCCGCCCGTATAACACATGACTTTGCGAGGCGTCCCGCGCTCAGGCCGAATAGCCCAGCAGGCCCTCTTCTTCCGTCGGCAGGTTGCGCTTGATCAGCTCGAAGTATTCCAGCGCGATGCCGGCGCCGATCGCCACGCAGTGCATCGGCTCGTCGGCCACCAGGCAGGGCACGCCGGTTTCCTGCGTGATCAGGTCGTCCAGGTGGCGCAGCAGGGCGCCGCCGCCGGTGAGCACGATGCCGTGGTCGATCACGTCCGACGCCAGCTCCGGCGGCGTCCGTTCCAGCACGGAGCGCACGCACTGCACCACGAGCGCCAGTCCCTCTTGAATGGCGCCGGTGATCTCGGTCGAGGTGATCGTGATCGTCTTGGGCAGGCCGGTGATCAGGTCGCGGCCGCGCACGCTGCAGGCGAGGTCCTCCTCCACCGGCAGGGCGCTGCCCACGGCGATCTTCACCTCTTCCGCCGTGCGGTCGCCCAGCACCACGTTGTGGCGGCGGCGGATGTATTGGGTGATCATGTCGTCCAGCCGGTCGCCGGCCGAGCGCACGGACTCGGTGACGACGAGGCCGTACATCGAGACGACCGCGGCCTCCGTGCGCCCGGCGCCGATGTTGACGACCATATGGCCGCTGGGCGAGCCGACGGGGATGCGGGCGCCGATCGCCGCGGCCAGCGGTTCGGGGATCAGGTGCGCCGGGCGGCGGGCGCCGGCCTGCTCGGCGGCGTCGCGCACGGCGCGCTGCTCCACGCTGGTGACGCCGGCGGGCACGCAGATCATCACTTCCGGCTTGATGAAGTTGAACTTGCCCATCACCTGCTGCACGTAGTGGCGCAGCATCGCCTCGGTGATCAGGTAGTCGGCGATCACGCCGTCGCGCATCGGCCGCACGACGGAGATGCTGTTGGGCACGCGGCCCAGCATGCTGCGCGCCTCCTCGCCCACGCCGACGAGGTTGTTGTCGCGCACGCCGAGCGCCACCACCGCGGGCTCGTCCACGACGATGCCGCGGCCCTTGACGTAGACGAGCACGTTGGCCGTGCCCAGGTCGATGCCCACTTTTTTTGCAAACATGCCCGCTCCGAGCCGTATGCGACGCGGGCAAGGCCCAGCCGCCGGAGGGCGCCGCCGGCCGCGTCAGACGCGCTGAACGTTGGCGCCGAGGTTCGTCAGTTTCCCGTCGAAGTTTTCGTAGCCGCGGTCCAGGTGAAAGACATCGCTGATCTCCGTCTCGCCCTGCGCGGCCAGGCCGGCGAGCACCAGCGCCGCGCCGGCGCGCACGTCCAGCGCCCGCACCGAGGCGCCGACCAGCGGCGACGGCCCGCTGATCACGGCCGTGGTGCCGGCCTGCACCAGCTCGGCGCCGAACTTGCGCAGCTCGCCCAGGTAGAGAAAGCGGTTGTCGTAGACGCGCTCGTGCACGAAGCTCACCCCTTCCGCCTGCGTGAGCAGCACGGCGAGCGGCGCCTGCAGGTCGGTTGCCAGGCCGGGATAGGGCACGGCCTGCACGTGCGTCGCCTTCAGGCGGCCGCAGTGCGCCACACGCAGGCCGCACGCCTGCTCCTCGACGTGCACGCCCATCTCGCACAGCTTGCTGGTCAGCGCCTCCAGGTGGCAGGGCACGGCATCCTCGATCGCCACGTCGCCCTGAGTCAGCGCCGCGGCCAGTGCGAAGGTGCCCGCCTCGATGCGGTCGGGGATGACGCGGTGATGCGTGCCGCCCAGCGCCTCCACGCCCTCGACCTCGATCGTGTGCGAGCCGGCGCCCTCGATGCGCGCCCCCATCTTGTTCAGCATCTCGGCCAGCGAGACGATCTCCGGCTCGGCGGCGGCGTTGACGATGCGCGTGTGCCCGCGCGCCAGCACAGCGGCCAGCAGGATGTTCTCCGTGCCCAGCACGCTGGGGTAGTCCATGAAGACGCGCGCCCCGCGCAGCGCCGGCGCCCGCGCCACGAACTTGTCGCCCTCGCGCGAGATGCGGGCGCCCAGCGTGGCGAAGCCGGCGAGATGCACATCGAGCGGGCGCTGGCCGATCACGTCACCGCCGGGCGCCGCGCAGGCCGCCTCGCCGAAGCGGCCGAGCAGGGCGCCCATCACCAGGAAGCTGGCCCGCAGCGAGGTCACCAGCCGGCTCGGCGCCGTGGTGTTGCGCACGCCCTGACCGCTGAGCCGGTAGACATCGGGCAGCTCGGGGTCACGCGCTACCGTGGCGCCGAGGTGGCGCAGGATCATGGCCATGACGACGGTGTCGTCGATCGCGGGCACGTTTTCCAGCGTGCATGCATCGGCGGAGAGCAGGGCCGCGGCCATCATCGGCAGCGAGGCGTTCTTGGCCCCACTGACGCGCACCGCTCCTTCGAGCCTGCGGCCGCCTTCGATCCGTAGGCGGTTGTCGCTCTCGTTGCCCGCAGGTTTCATACCCCGTCCGGTTTCGACTGCACGGAAGCATACTCCCGCGGGGGCCACGGCATGTGCCGGCCGGCGGATCGTTGCCGGCGGCGCGGCCCGCATCAGCATAGCGAAGCGCGTTGCAGGCACGCAACAACAGCGCCACAGCGCTCGCGCGGCAAGATGGCTGCCGCCGGGCGGCTCAGCCCACGCTTGACAAGGTAGTGTCTGCTCACTATTGTTGTGAGAGTGGGCGCGCACGGCCGCCGGCGCAGTGCACCGCCGCACCGGCGCGCGGATACCCCTCGGCGCCACCCCTGGCCGGCGCGGTCAACGGGAACCGTTTGCAGCGCACAGGAGAACTCGGCAATGTACGACGCCATCGTGGTCGGCGCACGCGTCGCCGGCGCCCCCACGGCCATGCTCCTCGCCCGCAAGGGCCACCGCGTCCTGCTGCTCGACCGCGACACCTTCCCCAGCGACATCATGTCCACGCACTTCCTCACCCAGCCCGGTGTGGCCCAGCTCAACCGCTGGGGGCTGCTCGATCAGGTGGCGGCGACGGGCTGCCCGCCGATCTCGCGCCTGCGCAACGCCTTCGGCCCGATCGTGCTCGACGGCACGCCGCTGCCGCTGGACGGCGCGGGCGTCTCCTACTGCCCGCGGCGCACCGTGCTGGACGATATCCTCGTCCGTGCCGCCGTGACCGCGGGCGCCGAGCTGCGCGAGGGCTTCGCAGTGGACGAGGTCCTGTTCGAGGGCGCGGCGGTGAGCGGCATTGGGGGCCGCGACCGCGCGAGCGGCGCCCCGGCGCACGAGACGGCGGGCATCGTGATCGGCGCCGACGGCCTGCACTCGCGCGTGGCCGCCGCCGTGCAGCCGGCCGAGTACAACGTTCGCCCCGGCACTACCTGCGGCTACTACAGCTACTGGAGCGGCATTCCCGACGAGGGCGCGGCGATCATCTTCGGCGCCGAGCGCTACGTCTTCCGCTTCCCCACCAACGACGGCCTCACCTGCCTGGCGATGCAGTTGCCGAAAGACGCCTTCACCACCTTCCGCGAGGATATCGAGGGCAACTTCATGCGCGGCATGCGGGAGACGGCGCCGGAGCTGGCCGCGCAGGCTGCCGCCGGCCACCGCGAGGAACGCTTCATCGGCGCCAGCAACCTGCCGAACTTCTACCGCAAGCCCTTCGGCCCGGGCTGGGCGCTGGTGGGCGACGCCGGCTACCACAAGGATCCGGTGACGGGCCAGGGCATCACCGATGCCTTCCGCGATGCCGAGCTGCTGGCCGAGGCGATCGACGCGGGCTTTGCGGGCCGCCAGCCGCTTGAGCAGGCGCTGGCCGGCTACGAACAGCAGCGCAACGCCGCGACGGCCGCGATCTATGAGACGACCTGCCAGCTCGCCAGCTTCGCGCCGCCGCAGCCCGAGCAGCTGATGCTGCTGGCCGCCGTCTCCAGCAGCCAGGAGGACACGAACCGCTTCTTCGGCGTCCTCTCCGGCAGCGTCAGCGGCGAAGAGTTCTTCGGCCCGGAGAACATCGGCCGGATGATCGCTCGTGCACAGGGCGCGGGCGGCCCTCATCTTCTGGTTAGCTGAAGGGCGCCTCTCCCTCTCCCGGCACTGGTCACAGCGAGCGACGATTCCGGGTTGGAGCGTTCTCATCGGCGTCGGGTTGGCAAGGGCTTGCCGGGTGGTTCGCGAACCACCCGGCGCGGCGCCGGCCGCCATCCAGGGCGTTTGACTGACCCGACCCCCGGTCGCCCGACCCGCGATCGGCCTTCCCCGTATATTGGAGACGAGCAGTCGATGGGGCCGAAGGGCCGTGCAGATTAGCTGAAGGAGCAACACCCGCTCATGGCTGAGATCACGCATCGCTTCGTAGAGACGAACGGCATCCGCATGCACCTGGCGGAGGCGGGCCGCGGGCCGCTGGTACTGCTCTGCCACGGCTTCCCCGAGAGCTGGTACTCCTGGCGCCACCAG
>DATGEL010000102.1 GCA_035310145.1 Dehalococcoidia bacterium | reverse complement strand
CGGCCGGCGGGGGCACCCACTATGCTGGCCGGGAACGCGCGGCGGAGCAAGCAGATGACGATACGGACGATCGAGCCCACGGTGGGCTTTCATGAGGGTGACTGGCGGCAGCGCTGGCTGTGGGTGGATGGCGAGCTGCGCCTCTGGTCCGATGTAACCATGCCGCTGACGCAGGCGACCTGGTCGGGCCTCTCCGCCGTGTTTGAGGGGATCAAGGGCTACCGCTCGCCGGACGGCGTGCTGCACATCTTCGGCCTGACGCAGCACCTGGAGCGCTTCCAGAACTCGATCGCCTTCATGCGCCTGCACTCACGCTGGAGTACCGAGGAACTCGCGGCCGCCTGCCTCACCTCGCTCACGGCCAACGAGATCGACGACGACTGCTATCTGCAGCCTGTGGCCGCGCCGGCGCCGCCGGCCAGCGGCATGTACGCGCCGCCGGTCGTCGGTGACGAGGTGCGCGTCTACATCTGTGCGGAGCCGCGGCCATCGCTGTTGATGACCGAGCGAGCGTTGCGCTGCAACGTGACGAGTTGGACGCGGATCAGCGAGCGCAGCCTGCCGCCGCGCATCAAGGCGGTGCCGAACTACCAGAACAGCCGCATCGCGCACCTGGACTCCAAGCTCTCCGGCTTCGACGCGCCGATCTTCCTCAACGAGCGCGGCAGCGTGGCGGAGGGCGCGAGCGCCTGCATCGCCATTGTGCGCGGCGGCACGGTGATCACGCCGCCGGTCACGGCCGGCATTCTCGAGAGCATCACCCGCAGCTTCCTGCTTGAGCTGATTCCCGAAGCGCTGGGCTTGCCGGTGATTGAGCGGGAGATCGACCGCACCGAGCTGTACATGGCGCAGGAGGCGTTCTTGCTGGGCACCGGCGCAGAGATCAGCCCGGTCACCGAGATCGACCACTACCGCGTGGGCACGGGCGAGATCGGCCCGATCACGCGCCGCATCCAGCGGTCCTACCACGACGCGATCCGTGCGATCGACCGCCGCTGGCTGAGCTGGCTGACGCCGGTGCAGTAGCCGGGGCGCGGCCCTCGTCCTCACCCCCGGCCCGTCACCCTCTCCCAATCCTGGGAGAGGGTGACGGGCGATCCCCGGTAGCTTGCGCGGGAGAGGGTTGGGCTCCCAAGCGGTCCTTTGCGAGACCGTCAATCGAGCCCTTTGGCGCAGCCCGCGCGGTGGATTACGCCGGTTAGAGTGCGGCGATGACCCGTTCCAGGACCGTGTCCCACGGCCGGGCGGGGACGGCCGGCAGGCCGAGCCGCTCCGCCTCGCACCGCAACCACTCGCCGTGGTACCAGCTGACCCGCGCCCGGTGCGGCTGGTCCGTGCCCTCCCGCGCGCGATAGTTGCGCAGGATCTGTTGCTCATCTTCTTCGTAGAGGAAGACGGCGCGCACCTGCCCGGCGGCCGGGATGCCGTCGTAGGCGGGCCGGACGGCGAGCGAAGGGAGCAGGAAGTCGCCCTCGAGCACCACCGGGGCGCTGCTGGCGAGGTGGTTGCCGATCACGAGCTCCATCGCGCCCGACATCGCTTCGGAGCTGTCGAGAATGTGCGCCAGCATCCGCTGGTCGTCCATGCGCAGCACCTCAGCGGCGTGGAGGCGGAAGAAGTGCAGCGCCGGCTGCTGCTCGGGCGTGGTCAGGCGCTTCAGGACGATGTGGAAGTCATCGACCTCGGTGAGCCCAACGCGGAACGCGTGCGCCAGCCGGTAGCTGACGCTCGTCTTGCCGACCCCGCTGGCACCGCCGAACAAGAGCACCTGCCAGTTGCGCCGCATATCCATGCCGCGATTGTAGGCAGGCGCGCGATTGCGCTCACCAGCGGGCGGTTCCGGCGGGAGTTCAGTTGACGCGCCGCCTGTGCCGCCGCTATCCGCAGTGCCACAACCCGTGGTGCCGGTCCGCGCGTTCAGCGCTGTGAGACACCCAGAACGTGCGTCACGACGGGTGGTAGGGACGCACAGGCGTGCGCCCGTCGCGGCCGCATCCACGAGCAGCAGCGCGCCGACTAACCCAACGCGCTCCCGAAGGCTGCAAACCGGCTCGCCCCTTGCTCCCAGCGCTGGCGGAACCGTCATCGCAGATGCCGGACGGGCGGGGGCGAGGGGCCGGCCTAGGGCTCCTCCGAGCGCACCACGCCAGCGCTGCGCAGCGCCGCGATCGCGTCGGCGCTGTAGCCCAGCTCGCGCAGCAACTGGCTCGTGTTTTGACCGGCGAGCACGCCGGCGCCCGCCCGCTCCGGCGTCGAACTCAGCGTCACCAGCGGGCCGTGGCGCCAGTACGGCCCCCAGCGCAGGTGCTCCGCCTCGCGGGTGAAGCCGTTCTCCAGCACGTGCGCATCGCTGTCCCAGAAGACGCCGGCTGTCGATTTGTCCGCGCGCACGCAGCCCACGTCGTGGCTGCTGAGCAGCGCCTCCCACTCCTCCGCGGAGCGCCGGCAAAACTCCTCGGCCAGCAGCGCCGCCAACTCCGCGTCGTGCTCGCGGCGCGACTCGGCGCAGGAGAAGCGCGGGTCGTTGGCGAGGTCCGGCCGCGGCAGGGCACGGCAGAGCGCCTGCCACTCCGCCTCGAAAACGCAGGCGAGGAAGATCCAGCCCTCGGCCGTCTCGTAGAGGCGGTAGAGCGCACCCAGGCCGAACAGCTCGGCATCCACGGGCGGGCGCGGCGGCTTGCCTTCGTAGCTGAGGAAATCGTCGAGATTGGCGTAGGCGTTGCCGATCAGCATGTCGGTCTCGATGTGCTGGCCGATGCCGCGCAGCTTGCGCGCGTAGAGGCCGAGCAACGCCGCGCTGGCCACGACCATCGAGGTGTTCGGGTCGGGGTTCAGCTCGTTCGCGCGGTAGAACCGCCGCGCGTACTCCTTCACCTCGTCGATGCCGTCCACGCTGGCCGGCGGCATGGCGCTGCCCGCCTGCCAGAGCACGCCGCCCATCGCGGCGCCCGCGGCCGGATGGGCGGAGGGCCGGCGTGCGTACGGCCCCGTCTCGCCGTAGCCCGTGGCGGAGATGTAGACGATCTGCGGATTGTAGGCGGCGACTTGCTCGTAGCCGATACCCAGCCGCTCCGGGACACCCACCCGGAAGTTGTGGATCAGCACGTCGGCGCGCTCGACCAGCCGCCGAGCGACCTCACGGCCGGCCTCCGTCTTGAGATCGACGCAGATGCTCTCCTTGCCAGCCGTCGTCTTCACCGTACCGATGCCGTTGCCCATGCCGCGGAAACCGTCGCCCTCAAGCGACTCGATCTTGATCACGCGGGCGCCGAGGTCGGCCAGCAGCGAGCAGGCGTAGGGCGTGGCGATGATCGTGGCGAATTCCACGACCGTGACGCCTTCCAGCGGGTGGCGCGGCGGGCGGGTGGAGCGTTGGGGCGCTTCGCGGGGCGCCACGGTCCGTGCGGCGAACGCGGCGCCGACCGACTCGCCGGGCTCCGGTGAAGCGGGTGAGGGCTCGGCGGGGGTCTTCGGCAGCTTCGCGATCGGGCCGATCTGGCGCACGCGGCCCAGGCGTGGATGCTCCAGTTCGCGCACATGGCCGTTGTGCACTGCCTGCGGGTGGCTGAGCGCAGCCTGGGTAGAGACGATCGGCTCACTGGCGACGTTGCCGTCGGCGATGAACTCGGCCATCCATTCGTCCAGCGGCCGCTCGCGCATCCGCTCCAGCATGAGGGCGCGGATCTCCTCCTTCTCCGCCTCGCCCACGACCGGCAGCGCGGCGTAGCGCTCGTCGGCGTACAGATCGGTGAGGCCGGCGGCGGCGATGTAACTGTGAAAGAGGTGCTCGACCAGGTTGGCGAGCTGCATCCATTTGCCGTCGCCGGTGAGCACCGGCTGATACTGCAAGGTCGGCGTGCGCAGCAGCAGTTGCAGCGGGTCGTCGGGAAACTGCGCGGGGAAGCGGCGGCGCAACTGCTCGATCAGCAAGCCACCCATGTCGTACGGCAGCATGCCCTGCAGCAGGCTCGTTTCCACGAGTTGGCCGCGCCCGGTCGCTTCGCGCGCCAGCAACGCCGCGACGATGCCCTGCACCGCGGACTGCGAGGCGACGTGCGTGCCCACCTGCACGGCCGCGTAGGCCGGGCCGGGGCGCGGCAACTGCCCGGTGAAGGTCACCATGCGGCCCGACTTTGCGGCGACCAGCGCCTCGTAGCCCTTGTAGCGCCGGTAGGGGCCGCGCGGGCCGAAGCCGGTAATCGCGCAGTAGACCAGCCGCGAATTCACCGTGGCGAGGGTTGCATAATCGGCGCTCAGGCGTTCCGCCGTGCCAGGCCGAAAGCTGCTGACGGCCACGTCGGCGTCCGACGCCAGCTCATGCAGCCGCGCGACGCCGGCGTTAGCTTTCAGGTCGAGCACGAGACTGCGCTTGCCGCGCAGCCACATCGGCGCGGCGGCAAGGAAGCGGAACGGATCGCCGCCCGGCGGCTCGATCTTGATCACATCGGCGCCGAAGTCGGCGAGCACCATCGTGGCGGCGCCGCCCGCCGGACCACAGCTCAGGTCCAGCACCCGTACCCCTGCGAGCGGCCCGGTCATGCTCGCCTCCCTGTCATCCTGCACGTACTCTCGGCCAGCCCCGCCTCAGTCGCCGGCGGCGCCGGTCGCCGCGGCGAGCGGCTGGTTGGTGAGCGGGTCGACCTCGAAGGCGCCTTTGAGGTCCAGCGCCCGCGCGATGTCCCGCACCGCCGGGATCACTTCCTCCCCCATCAGCCGCAGGCTGCGCATCGCGTCGTCGTGCGTCATCGCCCCGTCCCCGTCCCAGAAGAAGATGTTGCCCGGCCGCAAGTACTCCAGCACATGCTTCACCTTGGGAATCACCGTGTCCGGCGTCCCCGTGATG
>DATGEL010000101.1 GCA_035310145.1 Dehalococcoidia bacterium | reverse complement strand
CGCGCGTACGCCCATCGGGATCGGTGCGGCGCCGTGCGTCACCCCCGGCACTTCGAGGATCTGGCGTTTGCCCATCGTCCCCTCCGCGTGTCCGCCGCCGGACGGCTCGTGTTCCGCATCGCATCATACGGCGTTGCGTCGCGTTGCGGCGCTTGCGAAAGCATTACCGCGACGGCAAGCGTCCGGCGGCGCGGCGCGGCCAGCGTAGCGCCGCGATCGTGGCGTATCAATGTACAATCCGTTCGTGAGAACTCACGGATCGTTACTGGTTGATCTCTCCGTGCGCCAGTTGCGGGCGTTCGTCACCGTGGCGGACAGCAACTCGTACGCGGAGGCGGCCGAACGCCTGCACTACACCGAGCCGGCCGTGCACGCGCAGATCAAGCGGCTGGAGGCGATGCTCGGCCTGCGCCTGTTCGAGCGCTCCGGCCGGCGCGTGCGCCTCACGGCCGAGGGGCGGGCGCTGCTCTCCCCCTGCCAGGCGGCGCTGGCGGAGATCGACCGGCTGGACAACGCCGCGCAGCATGTGCTGCGCTCGCGGCGCATCGTGATCGCCGCCGGGCCGGTCACGGGCTCGTACCTGCTGCCGCCGCTGGTGCGGCACTTCGCACGGGGCGAGCCGGACATCCTGGTCGAGCTGATCACGGCGCCGGCGAGCGAGATCCTCGACCTCGTGGCCACGGGCGCGGCCGATGTCGGCGTCTCCGGCAGCCTCGACCAGTTTCAGCTGCCGGAGGGCGTCTCCGTACGCTTCTGGCTGGACGAGCCCTTCTCGCTGCATACCGGCGGCGAGGCGCGGCAGGAGCTGAGCGGCACGCCGGTGGTCTACAACATGGCCCAGGCCAACGGCCCGCTGAAGCGGCTGCGCGAATGCCTGGCCGAGCGCGGCATCATGCGGCTGGAAACGCGCTTTCTCAGCTCGGCCGACGCGGTGAAAGGCGCCTGCGCCGCCGGGCTTGGCTTCGCGTTGCTGCCGCGCCGCGCCACGATCCTCGAACGCCGCGCCGGCTTGCTGCGCGAGGTCGAAGGACTGGCCGGCGCGATCACCGGCCACGTCTGGGTCAGCGAGTCGGGCGCGGGCGAGCGCCCGCCGGAATGCGAGCGCTTCGTGCGCTTTCTCTACGAGGCGGTGGACGGGCTGGGCGCGATCCTCGCCGGCGGCGAGCCTGAGGCAGAGCCGGTTGTGGCGGGGGCAGGCGCACGGCGCACGCCGTGACAGAGAAGCGTTGACGGCGAGCCAGAAGGCGGACGATCTGCAGGCACTGGAGCACGGAGTGCGGTGTGGGTAATAGCTTCGGCCAACTGTTCCGGGTGACGACGTGGGGCGAGTCGCACGGCGCGGCGATCGGCGCGATCATCGACGGCTGCCCGCCGCTGCTGCCGCTCTCGGAGGCCGATATCCAGCCCGATCTGGACCGCCGCGCCCCGGGCCAGAGCGCTCTCGTCACGCAGCGCAAAGAGTCGGACACGGTACAGATTATGAGCGGCGTGTTCGATGGCCAGACCCTGGGCACGCCGATCAGCCTGCTGATCCGCAACGAGGACATGCGCCCCGGCGACTACCGCGAGGTGCAGGAGAAGTACCGTCCCAGCCACGCCGATTACACCTACGACGCCAAGTTCGGCGCCCGCGACTGGCGCGGCGGCGGCCGCACCAGCGCCCGCGAGACTGCCGGCCGCGTGGCTGCCGGCGCCGTGGCGCGCAAGCTGCTCTGCGGGGCCGGCGTGGAGATCGTCGCCTGGGTGTCGAAGGTCGCGCGGATCAGCGTCGAGTGCGACGTCGAAGCGGTGACGCGCGACGACGTCGAGCGCACGCCGATCCGCTGCCCCGACCCGGCCACGGCCGCGCGTATGATCGCGGCGGTCGAGGCGGCGCGCAAGGACGGCAACTCGCTGGGCGGCGTCGTCACCTGCGCGGTGCGCGGCGTGCCGCCGGGCTGGGGCGAGCCGGTCTTCGATCGCCTCGAAGCCGACCTGGCGAAGGGGATGCTCAGCCTGCCGGCGAGCAAGGGTTTCGAGATCGGCTCCGGCTTCGGCGGCACGGACCTCAGCGGCAGCGAGCACAACGACGCCTTCTACATGGAAGGCGGGCGCGTGCGCACGCGCACGAACCGCAGCGGCGGCGTGCAGGGCGGCATCAGCAACGGTGAGACGGTCTACTTCCGCGTCGCCTTCAAGCCCACGGCCACGATCATGCGCGAGCAGGCCACGGTGAGCCGCGCCCATGAAGAGACGACGATCCAGGGCCGCGGCCGGCACGATCCCTGCGTGCTGCCGCGCGCCGTGCCCATGGTCGAGGCGATGGCCGCGCTCGTGCTCGCCGACCACATGCTGCGCCAGCAGGCGATCCGCGGCGCCGGCTGAGCGGCCGTGCTCGCGCACTCCAGCAACAGACGATCAGGCGCCGGGGCGGCGTGGCTGCCCCGGCGCCGCTCCGGCGGTCACGTACGGCACGGGGGGCGTAGCCTCCGGCCGTCGCAGGCGGTAGGCCAGCGCCAGCCCGAGTCCCGCGGCACATAAGAGCGCCTGCACGGCGAGCGTGGGCGAAACGCCCAGGCGATCGGCCAGGTAGCCGCTGGCGGCGCCGCCGAACGGGATCGTGCCCGTCTGCAGCAACACGTAGATGCTGATCACGCGGCCGCGCAGCGCGGGCGGCGCGGTGAGCTGCAGCGTCGTGTTTGCCGTGGTGTAGAGCGCCATCGTGGCCACGCCGAGCGCAACCAGCAGCGCGGCCGTGAGCAGATAGGCGTGCGACAGCGCCAGCAGCGCCGTGAGCGCCGCCACCGCGGCGCCGCTGACCACCAGAACCCGCGCCGAGCGCAGGGGCATGCCCGCGATCGCGAAGGCGGCGAACAGCGAGCCGGCGCCGAGGCTGGCCGTGAGGAAGCCGAAGCCGGCCGCGCCCGTGTGCAGCACGAAGCGGGCGATCAGCGGAATCATCACGCTGAAGTTGTAGGCGAACAGGCTGGTGCAGCCGACGAGCAGCAGGATGAAGAGGACGCCGGGGGTGCCGAACGAGTAGCGCAGACCGTCGCGGATGTCGCGCAGCACCCCGCGTGACTGCGGCCGTCCCTTCGCTTCGTAGAACTCGGCGGGGCGCATCAGGGCGTAGCCCGCCAGCACGGCGAGGAAGCTGACCGCGTTGACCTCGAAGGTCGCGGCGATGCCGAAGACGGCGATGACAAAGCCGCCGATCGCCGGGCCGATCACTTGCGAGGCGTTGAGGATCGTCGAGTTGAGCGCCACGGCGTTGACCAGCCGCTCGCGCCCCACCAGCTCGACAAAGAAGGTCTGCCGCACCGGCCGCTCCAGCGCGTTCATCACGCCGAGGAACGCCGCCAGCGCGTAGATCTGCCAGAGCTGTACCACGCCCGTGACTACGACAAGGCTGAGCAGCGTGGCCTGCACCGTCTCCAGCGCCAGCAGGGCCATGATCGCCGGCCGCTTCGGCAGGCGATCGGCCAGGGCCCCGCCCAGCAACGACAGCAACGTCACCGGCAGGTACTGCAAGGTGACGACGAGGCCGAGCGCGGCGGGCGAGCCGGTCAGTTTCAGCACCAGCCAGGCCTGGCCGGTGGACTGCATATAGCTGCCGATCAGCGAGATAACCTGGCCGCAGAAGAAAAGCCGGTAGTTGTAGCTCGCCAGCGAGGAGAACTGCCGCGCCAGCAGCCGGCCGGCGAGCCCGTGCCGCGGCGGGGCGGACGACTGCTCCACCGTCTCCACGCCCGCCTCCGCACCCGCGTCCGCGGCCGGCATCGCGCGCAGAACAGCGCCATGCGCCGGCCCGTGTCAGTATGCGGCAGGGCGCCGGAGCCGGTCATCCTGCGAGGGGCGGAACGGATGGCCGCGGCCGTGCGTCTAGAAATTAACGGAATGGGGTCTACGCAACGGTAAGGTGGCTGTCCGTAGCCGGTATGCTTGGGAAGTAGCGTACAATTCGCGGAGTATGGCCGGCGGTCGGGCGGGCACGGAAGGGGGGAGGCATTCGATGCGCACCACGCGGCGGCGGTTCCTGGCTCTGTCGGGCGGTGTCGGAGCGAGTCTGCTGGCGGCGCCGCGTCTGCTGCGCCTGGGCGCGGCGCCCGCACGGGCACAGGCGATTCCCGGCGCACCCAGCTTCCGCGGCGCCTCCGGAAAATCGGTGGTGGGACCGGTCACGCTGCTCGCCGGCGTCACCGTGCTGCGGGCACAGCACAACGGCACAGGCAACTTCGTCGTCAACCTGGCGGTGCCGAACGGCGGCTACAGCCCGCAGGACGCCTTCGACATGGCGCAGACCACGGACAACTCGCTGGTTTACGACATCATCGGCGCCTACAAGGGCGGCGCCGCGGCCATGGCCGCGCAGAACGCCGATTACTACCTCGCCGTGACCGCGAGCGGCGCCTGGCAGGTCGCCGTCGAGCAGCCGCTGCCCGAGAACATCAGCCCCGTGCAGCAGACGAGCTTCTCCGGCAAGGGCCAGGACGTGACGCCCTACTTCATGCTGCCGGACGGCATCTCGCAGATCTCGCTGGACGCGCCGCAGGGCGCGCCGTTGCTCGGCTATCTCTACCACGTGGACGACCTGGGCGGCTCCGCCGTGCAGGCCGGCGCCATGAGCTATGACGGGCGCATCTTCGATTTCAGCATCCCCGACAACCCGAACAGCTATGCGATCGGCCTGCCGGACGACGGGCCGTACGTGTTCTACGTCACCAACGACATCCAAAACCAGTCTGCCTGGACCGTGTCGTTCGCCTGATCCTAACCGCGGCGCCGTGCCCATCGGCGAAGGCGCTGGGACGTGCGGCTTGCAGCGCGGCCGTGCCGTGGCGGCCGCTGGCCTATGCTAGACTGGCCCCGCCCCACGCCCGCCGGCAGCGCAGGAGGATCGCTATGACGACCGCGACGACGACCGATCTCTGCTTCACCAGCGCCGCCGAGTTGCTGGCCGGCTTCCGCGCCGGCACGCTCAGCCCGGTCGAAGTCACCGAGGCCGTGCTTGCCCGGATTGGACGGCTGAACCCGGCGCTGCACGCCTTTCTGTACGTCGATGCCGACGGCGCCCTGCGCGCCGCCCGCGCCGCCGAGGCGGCCTACCGCGCCGGCAACGCCGGCGCGCTCGCGGGCGTGCCGACCTCGATCAAGGACCTGGTCCAGGTGCGCGGCATGCCGATGACCTACGGCTCGCTGTTGTACAAGGACTACGTACCAGAGGCCGACGCCTGGAGTGTGGCGCGGCTGCGCGCGGCCGGCGCCGTGCTGCTGGGCAAGACCAACACACCCGAGTTCGGCTCGTTGCCCACCAATGAGAACCGCCTGGGCGAATCGGCCCGCAACCCCTGGAACCTGGGATGCACGCCCGGCGGCTCCAGCGGTGGCGCCGGCGCGGCGGTCGCGGCCGGCCTCGGCCCGCTGGCGCTGGGCACCGACTTCGGCGGCTCGATCCGCATCCCCGCGGCGATGTGCGGCGTGCCGGGGTTCAAGCCCTCGCTGGGCCGCATCGCCCGCGACACGTCGTTCAACCTCACCGGCGAGTTCTTCTCGCACGAGGGGCCGCTGGCGCGAAGTGTGCACGACCTGGCGCTGTACATGGATGGCTGCGCCGGGCCGGATGTGCGCGATCCCTTCTCCCAGATCGGCCCCGCCGCCGCGTTTGCCGAAAACGTCGATGCGCTGCCGCGGAACCTACGCGTCGCCTGGACGCCGGACCTCGGCTACGCCCGCTGCGACGGCATCTATCTCGAAGTCTGCGAGCGGGCCGTGCGGCGCTTCGAGGGCGCGGTCGGCACGATCGCGCAGGCCGCGCCCGAAGGCGCCGGCGAGGGGCTTGAGGCCTGGCGCGTGGCCGGGGCCGCAGGCAACTTCAGCGCCGAGCGCGCGGCGCTGCAGCGCGAACACGCCGAAGACCTCACACCCGTCGTGCGCCACGGCCTGCAGGAGCTGGAGAAGACCTCACTCCTGCAGTACTTCGACGCCCTGATCGCGCTGCGGCAGTGGCGGCGGCGAGCGGCGACCTTCTTCGATCAGCACGATCTGCTGCTCACGCCGGCGCTGCCCAACGCCGCGATCCCGATCGGCGCCCGCACCTTCACGATCAACGGTGAAGAGCAACCCAACACCTTCGGCCTGATCGCCTTCACCGCGCCGTTCAATGGCACCGGCCAGCCGGTGGCCAGCATGCCCTGTGGCTTCACGCCGGACGGCCTGCCGGTGGCCGTGCAGATCGCCGGCCGCTTCGGCGACGATCTGCTGGTGCTGCAGGCGGCCCGCGCCTTCGAGCTGGCGATACCCGAGGGCATGCAGCGCCCGCCGTTTGACGGCTAGCCCGCACCGGCTCCGCGCGGCGCGGCGAGATTACACCGGCGCGCTCCGACCGTTGACGCGCCGGAAGCCGCGCGCTCGCCGCCGCGGGCCCGGTGCGCGGGCGTCTGCCAGTGTCATGGCAATCACGCTACTCACATACAGACGCAATTGCGGCTGCTTGCAATTAGACCGTATAGTGGGAGTGGCGCGCCGCGGCCGCGAGCGCACTCCTGCCTGTACGGTGGCCACCGATGTCTGCTGCGCTCCTTCGACGGCCCCGCCGCACCGCGTGGCTGCTGGCGTTGCCCGTTCTGCTGGCGCTCTGGGTGCTGACGAGCTGCTCATCCAGCTCGGCCAGGCCCGGCGCCGGCGAGGCAGGGACGGACGACAACTTCACCGCCCACGACGGCAGGCTCAAGGTTGCGACGACGGTCGCGCCGCTCACCAACATCGTGCTCAACATCGGCGGCGACCGCATTCACGTCCACGGCCTGATTCCCGACGGCGTGGACTCGCATACGTTCGAGCCGAAGCCGTCCGACGCCGAGGTGCTCTCGCGCGCCTCGATGCTGATCATGAACGGCGCCCATCTCGAAGGCTCGACGGAGAAGGTCGCGCAGCAGAATCTCAAGGACAAGAGCAAGATCTACCACCTGGCCGACAATACGCTCGCCGGCGACGCCGAGAACTGTGACACCTGCTTCCTCTACGATTTCTCCTTCCCGCGCGCCAAAGGTGATCCGAACCCGCACCTGTGGATGAACCCGCAGTACGCGCTCAAGTACGCGCAGTTGGTCGAGGGCTGGCTGGCGCAGAACGACGCGGCCAACGCGGACTACTACAAGGGCAACCTCGATCGCTACACGGCGCTGCTGACCAGGCTCGACGGCGCCATCGCCCAGGCGACACAGACCGTGCCCGCGAACCAGCGCAAGCTGCTGACCTACCACGACTCCTGGGCCTACTGGGCGCGGCGCTACGGCTGGACCGTGATCGGCGCCGCCCAGCCCTCCGACTTCAAAGAACCGAGCGCACAAGAAGTCGCGGCGCTGATCGACCAGATCAAGCGGCAGCAGGTGCCGGCCGTGTTCGGCTCCGAGGTCTTCCCCAGCAAGGTGCTGGAGCAGATCGCGCGCGAGGGCCACGCCAGGTTCATCGACAAGCTGCGCGACGACGAGCCGCCGGGCGCCAGGGACTCGGCGCAGCACACCTACGTCGGCATGCTGCTGGACGACATGCGCATCATGCTCCCGGCGATGGGCGGCAACACCGACGCGCTCAACGGCATTGCGCCGGACAACACCTTCGTCAAATGATGGCGCCGGGGTCTGCTGCCCCGGATCGAGGTTCTATGGCACTCGCCAAGCCGCTGCCGCAGGCTGTCACTCCCGGCCAATCGCGCGCGCTGCCCGTCGAGGCGGCCGCGCGGCCGCTGGTCGAGCTGTGCGGCGTCTCTATCGGCTACCAGGGCACGCCCGTGCTCAGCGATGTGAACCTGGCGATCGCGCCCGGCCAGTTCGCCGGCATCGTCGGACCCAGCGGCTCCGGCAAGACCTCGCTGCTGCGCGCCATGCTGGGCGCCGTCGAGGTCTACCGCGGCGAGGTGCTGGTGGACGGCAAGCGCGTCTCCGGCCGGCGGCGGGCGCACGTCGGCTACGTGCCGCAGCTCGAAACCGTGGACTGGAACTTCCCGGTGACCGTGGCGGAAGTCGTGCTGATGGGGCGGACGATGGAGTCCGGCCCCTGGCCCTGGGCGCGGCGGCGCGACCGCGAGCGCATGTTCGGCATCCTCGAACGGCTGGGGCTGGCGGATCTGCACAATCGCCACATCCGCAACCTTTCCGGCGGCCAGCAGCAGCGCGTCTTCCTGGCGCGGGCGCTGATCCGCAGCCCGAAGCTGCTGTTGCTGGACGAGCCCACCAGCGGCGTGGATATCCGCACGCGCGACGACATCCTGCACATCCTGGCCGACCTGAACGCCGAGGGCGTGACCGTGATCATGGCCACGCACGAGATCAACGCCGTGGCCGCGCACCTGCCCTTCGTGGTCTGCGTCAACGGCGCCATCGTGGCGCAGGGCCATCCCGACGACGTGTTTACGCCGGAGGTGCTCAGCCGCACGTATAAGGCGCCGATCTTCGTGCTCAAGCAGGACGGCCTGACGCTCGTCTCGGACATGCCGCACTTCCTCAAGGAGGCGCTGGCGCGGGGCCAGGGCCACGTGCATGAACACGAGCACAGTCACTCGCACGAGCACGTCCACGCCGGCGCTGCGGGCCACGTCGACGGGCACAGCCACGACGGATAGAGACGATGTTTCTCGACCTCTTCGCCCCGTTCGACTACGAGTTCTTCCGCCATGGGCTGCTGGCCGCCACGCTGGTGGGCGGCTTGTGCGGCCTGGTCGGCGCCTTCGTCGTGCTGCGGAAGATGAGCTACATCGGCCACGGCATGTCGCACGCGGTGTTCGGCGGCGCCGTCGTCGGCTACGTGCTCGGCTGGAACTTCTACCTGATCGCCGGCGCCTGGGGCTTCGTGGCGGCGCTGCTGATCAACCAGACGACGAAGCGGCGGCAGATCGGCGCCGACGCGGCGATCGGCATCGTGACCACGGCCAGCTTCGCCTTCGGTGTGGCGCTGATCTCGCGCGCCCACTCCTTCACGCGCAACTTCGACGCGGCGCTGTTCGGCAACCTGCTCGGCGTGACCAACACGGACCTGGCCGTGATCGCCGGCGTCTCGGCCGCCACGCTGCTCGTGATCTTCTTCGCCTACAAGCAGTTACTGTTCCTGACTTTCGACCCCGAGGTCGCCGGCATCTACGGCGTGCCCACGGGCGCGGTCGACGCGTTGTTTGCCCTCGTGCTGGCGGCGGCGATCATCGTCTCGATCAACGTGATGGGCGTGACGCTGATCGCGGCGGCGCTGGTGATTCCGCCCGTGATCGCGCGGCTGTTCACCGACAGCTTCGCGAAGATGCTGATTCTCGCCACGCTGCTGGGCGCGCTGACGGGCTTCGCCGGCATCTACACCAGCTATTACACCGACGTGGCCTCCGGCGCGACGATCGTGCTCTTCTCGGCCGCCCTGTTCGTCGTCGTGCTGGCCTTCGTGATCTTCCGCGCCCGCCTCCGCCTGCAGCGCGGCATCGTCAGCTCGCGCCTGGCGCTGAGCGTCGAGGAGCACTGAAGGCTTTCGGCCCTCATCCTCACCCCCGTGATCTTCTACTGGTCCCTCTCCCAATCCTGGGAGAGGGAGTGGGGCGATCCGGCTGGAGAAGTACCGGGGGCGTCGGGTTAGCTGTCGATTGTGGGTGCGCGACTTGTGCGCCCTTCGCGCCGCGTGGCGCGACCTACGGCGCACCGGAAAGCCGCAGCTCGGCTCGGTCCGCTTCTCTCGCCCATACGCTCGTTGAGCGTGGTGGATCTCCTATCGCCTGTGTATGGGAGTAAGGGCAGCTCACGCTGCCAGAAAGCCCAGCCGGTCGAAGTGGGCGCCGAGCAGGGCGTCGGCGTCGGCCTGCAGCCAGCGGTCGAGCAGCGTGGCGTAGACCGCGCGAAAATCCGTGGTGAAGCGCAGGTTGCCGGCGTCCAGGTTGGCGAGCGAGGGATAGTCGCCGTAGAAGCCGCCCTTCACCGGCCCGCCGACGACGAACAGCGGCGCGGCCGAGCCGTGGTCGGTGCCGTCCGACGCGTTCTGGCCGGCGCGGCGGCCGAACTCCGACCAGGTCATCGTCACCGTGTTCTGGGCGCGGTTGTGCTGCGCCAGGTCCTGGTAGAAGGCCGCCAGCCCGTCCGAGAGCTGCTGCAACAGCGTCTCCTGCGTGTTCGCCTGGCGCGAGTGCGTGTCGAAGCCGCCGATCGTGACGTGCGCCACGCGCAAGCCGACGTTCGCGGCGAGCACCGCAGCGATCATCTTCAGGCCGTTGGCGAGGCCCGACTGCGGATACTGCACCGTCGTCTTATAGTCGTTGACGATGCCGGTCAGCTTCTGCGAGCTGTCGAACGAGTCTTCGACCGTGCCCTGCAGGAGGGCGCCGTACTTCGCCTCGCCCGGCAGCAGCTCGTAGAGTTGCAGCACCGAGGTGTCGCGCTGCTTGTTCTGCGCTGCCGGATCGGAGCCGGGGCGCAACTGGTAGTCCTGCGGCCGCTGGAACGAGGGCACGGGCGGCAGCGCCGAGTAAAACTCCGGCGGCGTCGAGGCACCGATGTTGAGGCCGATCAGCGAGTTGTGCTCGGCTGCCTGCGCGTCGAGGTACGTGCCGACCCAGCCCTCGCCGGGGACCGTCTCCGGGTGGGCCGACTGCCAGATCTCCATCGCACGGAAGTGCGAGTAGTTCGGGTTCGGGTAGCCCACGCCGTTGACGATCGCGACCATCTTCTGGTCCCAGAGGGCTTTGAGCCCGGTCATCGCCGGATGCAGGCCCAGTGTGTCGTTCAGGCGGATGACCTTCTCCGGCGCGATACCGAGCGCGGGGCGCAGCGTGTGATAGTTGCCGTCGGCGTAGGGGATCACGGTGTTGAGGCCGTCGTTGCCGCCGGCGAGCTGCAGCACGACCAGCGTGCGCTCCGGCTGGTCCGAGGCGTCGTAGTCGGCCAGCGCCAGCCCCTGGCGGAAGATCCTGGGTACGCCGGCGCCGAGCGAAACCAGCGCCGCGCCGGTCTTGATGAAGTCGCGCCGTGTAAACATGGCCTCACCCCCTGGCCCCCTCTCCATGAAATGGAGAGGGGGAACTGCGGTGTTGTATTGGTTAAGGCGGTGCCACAGTCCACCATTCCTTAACCCTTACACGAGCTGGCCCTCGGGCGTTGCCAGCACGAGGTAGAGGAACGACTTGACGTTCTTGTCCGTGACCTGCGCCGTGCCGCCGTTCGTGTCGCTGAGGAACTGCGTGATCACCTGCTGGCTGGAACCGCCGAGCTGTGTGCTCAGCAGCGTGGCCGCGGCCGTGCCGATCGCATCGTCGGGCGAGAGGCCGGCGTAGTCGCCCAGCAGCTGCGTCGCGTCCGGCTGGCTGGTCGGGCCGCCGGCCTTCGCGTAGATCAGGCCGTTCAGGAAGTTCATGCGGGCAAAGAAGGTGCTGCTGCTCAGCCAGGCTGCGCCACCGGGCCAGCCCGCCACGTTCGGCGGATCGAAGAGCAACTGATTCATCAGCGCCATCTGCTGCGGGAAGGTCGAGGCGTCGGTTTGCAGGCCGAGGCTGCGCACGGCGCCGACCACGAACTCGGTGGGGCTCTTGATCAGCGCGCCCATCGCCGTGTCGCTGTAGAACTGCGGCGTGGTGAACAGTTGCCGCAGCACCGCCTTGATGCTGTAGCTCGACGACTGGAAGGTGTCGGCCAGGGCGGCGATGACTTCGGCCTCGGGGTTCGGATAGGCGAAGAAGCTCCACAGGCGCTTCACGATGTACTCGGCGGCGGCGCGTTGCTGCAGGATGATGTCGATGATGTCGTCGCCGCCCCAGTTGCCCGTTTGGCCCAGATAGGTCTTCGCGCCGTCGTCGTGCTGTTTGGCGTTGTAGACGAAGTTGCGATCCTTATCGAGCTGGTAGCCGGTAAGGGCGCGGGCCGCCTCGCGTACGTCGTCTTCGCTGTAGTTGCCGATACCAAGCGAGAACAGCTCTTGCAGCTCGCGGGCGAAGTTCTCGTTTGGGTGCGCTTTCGTGCTGGTTTGCAGATCGAGCCAGACCATCATCGCCGGGTCGCGGGAGATGCCCTTGAGCAGCACGTCGTATGTGCTGGTGGCGTTGGCGCGCAGGAACTCGTTCTGCGCCAGCAGCGTGTTCAGGTAGCGCTGGCCGACCTTGGACACGGCCGAGGTGAGAATGCCGTGCCAGAAGAGCGTCAGCTTCTCCTGCAAGGGGCGGGTGGTGTAGATCATGCGCAGCAACCACCAGCGAATCGCGTCGGTGGTCTTGCTCAGGTCCAGGCCGACGCCGTTGGCGTAGTCGAGCGCCGGGTCCGCGACCTGGTCGTAGTTCAGCAGGAAATCGACGGCGCCGGCGATGCCGAGCGGCAGCAGCGCGTCGACCTCGGCCGGTGTTGCGGAGAAGCCGGCGCGGCGCAGCAGGTGCGCCATCTGTGCGCGATCGTCCGCGGTCTGATTGCGGCCGCCGTCGCCGCCCTCGGCGATCCAGGCGTTATGCGATCGCGAACGGCGCGCGGCGCCATCCAGCGCCATGGCGGCCTGTGCGCTGCGCACCCGCCCCAGGTTCGCCGGCTCCCAGAGCGTGACGAGCGCCGCGCCCACGCCGGCGGTCGCGGCCCCTCGCAGAAAGGCGCGGCGCGAGGCGATGCCGCCAGGCCGGCGCTCGGATCGTCCCTGCCCGTCCACTTCCCGACCTCCTTGAAAATGCTTCACGACGAAAATGCTTCACGACGAAAATGCTTCACGACCCGGAAGGGTCTGCTCGACCGGCAAGCTCCGCGGAGCCGGCGCGACGCCTATCGCCGTAGAGCACGACGACCACGGCGACCGCGTTTCAGCCGTCAGCGGATTGTTGCTCTTCCTGGAAGCCTGCGGCCCGGCGCCGCTCCGAACTGCCGCGGCCACCGATCACGTTGCCGCAGATGCAGCGTGGCCGCGGGCGATGAGAATCCGATGAGGGCGTGTCGAGCCGGCCCGGCGTCGCGTACACCGCGCAGGGGGTTAACAGATGGTTTCAAAACCGCGTTCACGTGCGATCGCGCACCTGCAAGGGGGAACGCGAGCCGGTATTGAAACCATGTCTAACAATGAGCATTGCGGCTGGTTCGCGGCGAAATCCTCTATTCGGTGCGTGCGTGAGCCGATGCTATACTCAAAGCACGCGCGTGAACTCTTGCCGTTTCGGCGCGCGGCCCGCCGGCGCCCGCGGAGGATCTCCGCCGCGCGTGGCGGAGTGGATCGGACGCCTTGAGCAGCAATTACCCTCCGCCCTCCGAAAACGGCGCTTCCGGCGATCGGAGGTATCTCCCTCTTTCCGCCGCGCCCGTCACCTCGCAGATCGAAACGGAATCCGACGATGGGCTGGTAGGCGCCCCGCCCCTGCCGGGGCAGCCGTCGCGGTTAGTGTCGCGCTTTCCGGACATGGCGGGTGGCCTGGAGCCGCCGCCGGCGGACGAGATCGGCTACCCTGCATCGCAGCTCGGCTCGGTGATCGCGGCGGACGAAGCGCCGGTGGACGAGGGCCCTCCGGCGCCGGAGCCGAAGCGCCGCGGCCGCTCGACGCTGGCGATCGTGCGCGAGGTGGTGGAGACCATCGTCCTCGCGGTGCTGATCTTCCTTGCCGTGCGGGCGGTGGTGCAGAACTTCAAGGTCGAAGGCTCCAGCATGGTGCCGAGCTTCATCGACGGCGAATACATGTTGGTGAACAAGGCCGTGTATGCGCGCATCGACCTGCGCACCGTGCACAAGTTCTTGCCGTTCGTCTCCGCGGGCAACGATCCGATGCACTACATCTTCCACGGCCCGCAGCGCGGCGACGTGATCGTCTTTCATCCGCCGCCGCAGGTTGGCGGCGACTCGAAGGACTTCATCAAGCGCGTGATCGGCCGGCCGGGCGACACGGTAGACGTGCACGACAACACGGTGACGGTGAACGGCCAGGCCGTGGACGAGCCGTACATCAAGCAGCGCACCGAGTGCCAGGGCCAGTACTGCCACGTGGTGCTGGGGCCGGATCAGTTCTTTGTGATGGGCGACAATCGCGGCAACAGCAGCGACTCGCGCTTCTGGGGACCGGTGCAGGCGAACAAGATCATCGGCAAGGCGCTGCTGATCTACTGGTGCGGCGGCGCCCAGTGCCAGCACGGCTGGGACAACATCGGCCTCGCGCCGAACCACGCCACGAAGCTCGCGCCCAAAGCCGACGGCCAGTAGCAGGCGTCTACGTCGCACACGGCGTACACTGATAGCGCTCGGCGCAAGTGCGCGGCGGGCGCCTTCCCTTCTCGCCTGGGGCCGGTAGCACAGCGGCAGTGCAGCGGACTTTTAATCCGTTGATCGTGGGTTCGAATCCCACCCGGCTCACCCGTTTGCCCGCGAATCGTGCGCAAGGCGGGGCAACGTGGGCGGACACGATGCGGGCGATACCGGCCCGACAGGCGCCGCGCCTCGCGGGGCGTTGATCACGGCGTCGTGGTTGCCGCCGGCGCGGATGAGAGATCGATCACCGCGATGCGGCCGTCGCCCGCGCTCAGGCTGCCGTCGCACTGGCGGCCCGGCCGCGTGTTGCCCGGCTCCAGGCTGCCCACGGTATAGCCGGCCTGCCGGAACTGGCCCGCGACCAGATCGCGCGCGGCATCGAAGGCACGCCCGACGTGACCGCAGGCGGCCGGATCGTCGCGGTGCACGCCGGCCAGCACGTACGCCTGCCCGCGCGCGTTCCTGGCGGCTTCGAGCCGCAGGTGATAGCGCGAGCCGCCGGGCAGCCCCATGCCGAACTGCGCCGCCGTGCGCCGGTGCTCGCCGCGGTCATAGAAGACCATCATGCTGCCCCGTACGGGCTGCCAGCCGAGCACACGCGGCACCGCGGCCTCGGCCTCGCTGAGGCTGCCACGGAAGATCAGGTTCACCGGGTCGGCGAGCGCACCGCTCGAGCGATGCAGATACGCATCGAAGCCGCTGCTGTCGCGGTCGCCGGCAAGGGTCAGGTGGGCGGCTGCGCTGCAAGTCACCGCGAGCGCTCCGAGCACGACGACGATGAGCAGCATGCGCCGCCGGGACACCGCAGCCTCCACGGGAAACCCGGCGCCAGTATAGCAGCACGGGGGCACAGATCTGCCATGCGATCCGGGCCGCTATACTGGCCGCAGGCGCCGGCGCCCGCCCGGTGCGTCGGCGGTGCACCGCCGAGGTAACGCATGCATGTCCACTTCGTCTGTATGGGCAATGTCTACCGCAGCCGGCTGGCTGAGGCGTTGCTCAACAGCCAGAGGCTCGTCGGGGTGCGGGCCAGCTCCAGCGGCATCCGCGCGGCGGAGAACCTCAACGGGCCGATCAGCTGGTATGCCCTGCGCCTGCTGAAGCGCGGCGGCCTGATTCCCTTCATGTCACCCGTGTGGACACAGACGACGCCCGATCTGCTCGCTGCGGCCGATCTGGTCATGTTCATGGAAGCGGCTGTGCGGGAGGCGTGCGCGGCGAGCCTTCTTCTGCCCGGCGGGGCGTGCGAGGTCTGGGACGTGCCCGATGTTGGCGACACGCGCTTCCCCGAGCAGCAGGCGGCGTCCGACGACGAGCGCCGCATCATGGCGATCACCGAGGCGACATTCACCCGGTTGCAAGCGGAGGTCGCGGCGCTTGGCCGGCGACTGGCGGCGGCAGCGATCGGCGCGGGACGGGGTGGGGCGGCACGCTGACGGCGGGCGCCGCGCGGCCCGCGGCAACGGCCCGTCACGGAGGTGCGGGCCAGGCGCACGCTGCGCTACTGCGCCGGCCCGCGGCGACTAGCGATCGCGGCCGTCGTCGTGCGGATGGTTGCGCTGGCCGCGGCGCTGTTCCAGCGCGGTTCCCAGCAGGGGGAGCGCCGCCGCGCTCGCGGCGTGGCCGCCGAGTCCCTCCGCGGATTCGACCTCGTACCGCGCCAGCATGGCGCGCGGTATCCTGTAGAGCCGGCCTTGCCAGTCCGCGATCAGCAGCGCGTCATCCGCAGTCTCGGCCACAATCGCCTCGTCTTCGACCTCGACGTGACGGGGCTTCGCGCGATGCCTGAACATGAATGGCCGCACACCAGCCGTCCCGCCGGCTACGCACTGCACATCTGAGAGAAACCGTACCGTGCGGAGAGGTCAGCCGGCGCGAGGATTATGATCATCCCCGCGCAGGATCTGTTCGACCGCGCGCAGCGCCGCCAGCGCCTCGGGATCGATCACCGTTGCCGCCTGCTCGTCGGCGGCGCGCAGCCGGGCCCGCAGGGCCACGAGCAGCTCGGTTGAGAGCGGGCCGAGATCGACGGCCTGCCCGCGCGGGATGGCGCGAATCAGGGCGGCAAGGAAGGCGAGCGGATCGCGCTCCGCGTAGGCGGTCACGGCCTCGCGCAGCAGCGGCGCCCAGTCGAACGCTGGCGCCGGCGGCTCGCCGCCGTGAGCGGTCTCCGGCGCGCCGCGGCCGCGGCCGTCGAGATCGGCGACGTCGGCAAGAATCCGCTCGATCCAGCGGCGCAGCACGGCGCAATCTTCCGGGGTTGGCGTCACACGGCTCTCCGGCTGCGATGCTCTCTGGTATCGTCGGCATCGTTGTGCGCCCGCGACAGCGAGCCGTCCGCGGCGCGGCGCGTTTCGCCTGCAGGAGCAGGCAGCCGGACTTCAGCGCAGGCGCTCGAGCACATGCACCCTCACCCACAGCCCGGGCAACAGCCAGGGCGCCGAGGCCGCGATATCGGCGGTGCTCAGCATCGGGTTCCGCGCTGGCGCCGCTGCGGCACGGCGAGCAGACGGCGCGCCGCGGCCCGGGAATCGACCGGGCCGAGCCTGGTCGTGGTTTCCAGGCACGGTCCAGGGAAAGGCCGGCTCGGCGGTTCGATGGATCGCAGGCGTGGGGCTATGGAGATCGCGGGGGTGGTATTTCGACGGGGCAGGGCGCCCCGCACACCGTATCGGAAAGCGTGATATCAGAATGTAACCGCCGGCAGCTTGAACTCGGCCGCATCGGCCGTACCGGCGCGATGGCTCGCGGCCGTCAGCCCGCCAGAAACGGCTCGACGACGCTGAGGAAGGCGTCGGGCTGCTCGGCCTGGGGCGTGTGGCCGGCGTCGGCAATCGTCACCAGGCGGGCATGCGGGATCAGCCCCGCGAAGGCCTTGCCGTACGGCGCCGGGATCAGCTTGTCCGAGGCGCCGCGCACCACCAGCGCCGGCGCGGCGATCAGCGGCAGCCGCTTGTGCAGGCCGCGGTCGGGGATCGGCCAGAGGAACTTGCCGGCGGCCGAGAGGTTGCTGGCGCGCTGCACCGCGGTGGCCACGGGCGAGGCGCCGTTTGTGCCGCCTCCGAGCGTAGTCTGCGCCGCCACCGACTCCGGGTCGTGCCAGGCGGCGCGGGCGAGCTGGCCGGCGCTCATCGCCAGGAAGTCCGGGATCTCGGCCTCTTCCAGCCAGAGGCCGAAGGGCGAAACCAGCACGAGCCGCCGCACGTGCTGCGGGCAGATCGCCGCGATCTCGGCGGCGAACATGCCGCCGAGCGAGTGCCCGATCAGATCGACCTCGCCAAGCCCCAGCGCTTCGATCAGCTGGCGATAGAACAGCGCCAGGTCGAGCACGTCGTCGATCTGCTCGATGTCGGCCGATGCGCCGAAGCCCGGCGCCTCGGGCGCGATCACCCGCCGGCCCTGCGCCAGCCGTTGCAGGAAGGGCGCGTCGCCGGGGTGACCCTCAAAGCCGTGCAGGTACAGCAGCGCGCGGCCGGCGCCTTCGCTCCAGACGCGGATGGTGAAGGCCGCGTTTGCCAGGGAAACGGACGTGAGCGTCGCCATCGAGAGCCTCGTGCCCGCGGCGTCTCGGTCGGGCCGGACGGGCGCGGCGCCCGCGGGCGGCATGCAGCCCGCTGCGCCGGATCGATAGTACACCGGGCAAAACGATTGCGGATCACAAGATCTTGCGCCGATCCGCTTCGCTATTTCTATAATGCGACGGCGCACCACGGCGGCAGCCCCGGCGTGGTCCGTGGCGCGCGGCGGGCAAGGAGGCAGAAGCCATGGCTGACGGACGGCTGGCCGGCAAGGCGGCGATCGTGACGGGCGGCGCCTCGGGCATCGGCCGGGCTGTGGCGCAGCGCTTCGTCGCCGAAGGCGCCCGTGTGCTGGCCGTCGATGTCAACGGCGCGGGGCTGGAGGAGACGATCGGCATGGTCAAAGCCGCCGGCGGCACGCTGCACGGCGCCGTGGCCGACGTCTCTCGCGGGGACGATGCCCGCGGCGTCGTGGCGCAGGCGATGCAGGATTTCGGCGCGGTGCACCTGCTCGCCAACATGCACGGCGTCTCCGAGTTCTCCGACACGAACATCCTCGGCGTCTCGGAAGAGGTCTTCACCCGCACCTGGGAGGTGAACGTCAAGGCGCTCTTCCTGCTCTGCAAGGCGGCGTTGCCCGAGCTGGAGCGGAGCGGCGGCGGCGCGATCGTGAACATGTCCTCCGGCGCGGCGCTGGGCGGCGGCGGCGGCACGGCCTACACGGCGAGTAAGGGCGGCGTCAACGCGCTGACCCGCGCGGTCGCCTACCAGTTCGCGGCGAAGAACATCCGCTGCAACGCCATCTGCCCCGGCCCGATCGACACGCCGATGATGCACCGCAGCTTCGAGAAGCTGGGCATGACCAACCTGCCGATCGCACCCGGTCGCGTGCCGCGCATCGGCCGGCCCGAGGAGGTCGCCGCGCTCGTGACCTTTCTGTGCTCCGACGAAGCCGCCTTCATCACCGCCGCCACCTACACGATCGACGGCGGCGCCACCGGCCATTAAGAAACCAAGTACCATAGCCTCCCCTCTCCATCCGAGATCGCGCCCCGCGCGATGGGAAACTGGAGAGGGGGCCGGGGGGTGAGGCCATGACCACGACTGCTGGACGGCTGGCGACGATGGACGAGTGGCGCGCCGTGGCGGAGCGCGTGCGCAACTGGGGCCGCTGGGGCAAGGACGACCAGCTCGGCACGCTCAACTTCATTACGCCGGAGGTGATCACACGCGCCGCCGGGCTGGTGAAGCAGGGCAAGACCTTTGCGCTGGGCCTGAACATCGATCGCTACGGACCCTGGGGCGGCGACGGCTTCCGCCGCAACGCCATTCACCTGATGTACGTCGACGGCGGCGACGCCAATACGCTCAGCGAGCATTTGAAGGGCTGGGGCGGCCCCGTCGAGGCGGGCATGGTCCACGCCTGGGAGGCCGGGCCGCTGCGCTGGAACGACGACTTCGTGATCATGGCGCTGCAGGGCAGCACGCAGTGGGATGCACTCTCGCACGTCTACTACGACGACCAGATGTACAACGGCTTTCCGGCGGCCGCCGTCACCAGCTTCGGCGCGACGAAGGACAGCATCGACCAGGTGGACGTGAAGGGCATCGTCAGCCGCGGCGTGCTGCTGGACGTGGCTCAGTATCGCAAGCTGCCGCACCTGCCGCCCAACACGCCGATCGAGCCAGAAGAGCTGGACGCCGTGGCGCAGGCCGAGGGCGTCGCCGTCTCGTCCGGAGACATCGTCCTCGTGCGCACGGGCTGGTACAGCTTGTTTGAGCAGACGAGCAACGCCACGGAGTGGATGATGGGCTCGCCCGGCCTGAGCTGGCGCTGCGCCGAGTGGCTGCACGAGCACGAGATCGCCGCCGTCGCCTGCGACAATATCGCCGTGGAGGTTGCGCCCTCGCAGGTGGAAGGCGTCGGCGTGTTGCCGCTGCACCTGCTCTGCATCCGCGACATGGGCCTGATGTTCGGCGAGTTGTGGCGCTTAGACCCGCTCGGCGCCGACTGCGCCCGGGACGGCGTCTACGAGTTCCAGCTTGTGGCGCCGCCGCTGCGCGTCACCGGCGCCGTCGGCTCGCCGATTAATCCGATCGCGCTGAAGTGAGAGGTGAGGAAATAGAAACCAGGAAATAGGGGAGTGCCGTCCCTATTTCCTATTTTCTTCATTCTATTTCCTGTTCAAGACTATTTCCTGCTCACGAAGGTTGTTCGTAGAAACATGGAAGCACAAACCGGGTCCGCGCTCGCCGGCCTACGCGTGGTCGAAGCGGGCAGCGGCGTCTCCGCGGCCTACGCGGCGAAGCTGCTGGCCGACCTCGGCGCCGAGGCGGTCAAGGTCGAGCCGCCGGACGGTGACGAGACGCGGCGGCGCGGACCCTTTCCGCGCGGCCTGGAAGGCAACCCGGAGGCGAGCGGCCTCTTCCTCTACCTCAACGCGGGGAAGCGGCTTGTCACACTTGACCTCGCGGCCGACGCCGGACACGCCGCGCTGCATGACACGCTTGCCGGAGCCGACGTCTTCATCCACAACTTCAGCGTCGAGGAGATCGAGCGGCTGGGGCTGCGTTACGACGCGCTCGCCGCGCGCTTTCCTCGCCTGGTCGTTACCTCGATCACGCCCTTCGGGTTGAGCGGGCCGCACGCGCGCTGGCAGGGCGCCAATCTCACCGTCGTCTCCGCAGGCGGCTGGGCCTCGATTACGCCGGGCAACAGTCCGCTCACCGATGAGCCGCCGCTTGCCGCCTTCGGGCAGCAGGCCGAATTCCAGGCGGCCGTCCACGCGGCTGTCGCGTCGCTGGGCGCCCTGCACGCCCGCCGCCGTGACGGCCGCGGCCAGCTGGTCGAAGTCTCCGGCCAGGAGTGCATCGCCGCGGCGCTGGAGCTGGCGCTGGTGACCTACACCTACACCGGCCGCGTCGCCAGCCGCCTCGGGATTCGTACCAGCGCGCCGATGGGCATCATGCGCTGCAAAGACGGCCTGATCTTCGTAATGACCACCGACCCGCACCAGTGGGACGCCCTCGTGCACGTGATGGGCGACCCCGAGTGGGCGAGCTGGGAGATCTTCGGCGATCGCTTCAAGCGCGGCGAGCACCACGACGCGCTCACGCCGCTGATCGAGGAGTGGCTGCAAGAGCGCACGGTGCAGGAGGTCTTCGACCTGGCGGCGCAGGCGCGGCTGCCCTTCGCGCCCGTTTCCACGATCGCGGACATCGTGCACTCGCCGCATCTGCAGGAGCGCGGCTACTTCGTCACCCTGCGCGATCCGGTCGCCGGCGCGATCACCATACCGGGCGCGCCGTACCTCCTCTCCGAGACGCCCTGGGCGCCGGCTGCAGGTGACAGGTTACAGGTGACAGGTGACAGTGGGGCGGGATCCGTCCACTGGCAGCCGGTCGCGCCCCCTGCGCCCTACACCCCACGCCCCACGCCCTCAACGCCCCCCCTCGCCGGCCTGCGCGTGATCGATATGTCCTGGATGTGGGCGGGGCCGTACTGCACGTTGCAGCTCGCGCACCTGGGCGCCGAGGTGATACGCATCGAATCGAATCTCCGGCCCTGCATGAACCGGCGCGTGCCGCCCTACGCGAACGACGAGCCGGGCTTGAACCGTGGCGGCAGCTTCAACCAGTGGAACCAGGGCAAGGGCAGCGTGCTCTTGGATCTCAAGCAGCCGGAGGCGATGCAACTGGCGCGCGAGCTGGCCGCCACGGCCGATGTCTTCGTCGAGAACTACGCCGTGGGCGTGGTCGACCGGCTCGGCCTCGGCTGGGACGCGCTCTCACGCATCAATCCCGGCCTGGTCATGGCCTCGCTCAGCGGCTACGGCCTGACCGGGCCGTACAAGGATCGCGTCGCCTTCGGTACGCCATTAACGATGATCAGCGGCCTCGGCCAGCTTACGGGCTACGCCGGGCGCGGGCCGGCGGAAGTGGGCATCTCCTACGGCGACCCGAACGGCGGCCTGCACGCGGCCGTGGCGATCCTGGCGGCGCTGTGGAAGCGGCACGAAACGGGCCGTGGGCGGTACATCGACGTCTCGCAGTGGGAGGCGATGCTCAGCATTCTGCCGGAAGGGATTCTGCCCTGGACGATGCGCGGCGAGCAGCCGGCGCGGCGCGGCAACCGCGACGAGTGGCTGGCGCCGCACGGTATCTTCCGCGCGAAATGCGACGACCGCTGGGTGAGCATCGTCGTGCGCAACGAGGCCGAGTGGGCGCGGCTGGCCCCGTTGCTGGGCGAGGCGGCGGCGGACCCACGCTTCGCCACGCGGGCCGGCCGCAAGGCGCACGAGGACGACCTGGAAGCGATCGTCACTGCCTGGACACGCGAGCGCGACGCCTGGGCGATCACGGAGCAGTTGCAGGCGTTGGGCGTCCCCGCCGCGCCGGTGATGGACATGCGCGAGGTGGCCGAAGACCCGCACCTGAACGCACGCGGCTTCTACGTGCGGCTGGAGCATCCCGAAGCCGGCCGCCAGCAGCACGCCGGCATCCCCTGGCAACTGCACGGCACGCCGCTTTCCGTGCGCAAGCCGGCGCCCTGCATGGGCGAAGACAACGAGTACGTCGTGATGCAGCTCCTGGGCCGCTCCCGCGCCGAGTACGAGCGGCTGCTGGCGGCGCGGGTGCTGTACTGAGGCTCCGCCTGAATTGCGCTATGCGCGGGAGCGGGGAATGACGCGCAGAACAACGAGCGTTCGTCATGCTGCATCTGGTTCGAAGCGGATACGCGAATCGCCGACCCGAAGCCGCCATTCGTTCGTATGGCCCGCAAGCTTGCGAACGTCGCCACGGAACGGCCCGTCGCGAAGCCTGTCGATTGCAGTCGAAAGTCTGACAACCTCCGATCTGGGAATGCTCCGCAGATCCCGTTCTGCGCGCGGCGAGACGATTACCGGCCAGCGCTGCTCCTCACTCACCAAGCAGCTCGCGAAGTACGTCTCCCCAAGGGCGTCCCTCGCCACGGCGGTACTGCTCGCGCGCCTCGGCGGCGCCGGCGTCCTCTTCCGGCATCGTGGGCTCGTCGTCCTCCGGCGCATCGAGCAGCACCTGCATTAGCGGGTCGCGGAGCGTGCGCAGCAGTCGGGCAGCCTGGGCCGTGGCGTTGTCCGGCAGTTCGTCGATCAGGCGGTGCAGTTCAGCCATAGTAGTCACGACGCCTCGCTCCCTTCGCCGTTCCAGTCTACCGGCACCACGCGGACCAGCCATTCGCCGCGCTGCCGCGCTTCGGTTTGATCGTCTCGCGGTAGGGGCTTCGTCACGGCCAAGCTGGGCGGGCCGCCGCGTGGCCTGGGGCCGGGCGCGCGGTCGCCACTGCGGTTGTCGCCACCGCCGGGGCCGAGGTTGTGCGCGAGCTTGCCCAGCGTGCCGAGCAGCAACGGCCGCACCGCTGGCTCGGCGGCGCGCAGCATGCCGGCGAGCCGTTCCTCGGGCCACTGCGCCGCCCGGCAGGCGAGCGCCAACCGCTCGTTCGGGTCAAGCGGCACGAACGAGGCAGTAGATCGGTGTCGGGCCAGCAGATCGAAGAGGCGGATCACGCCCTGGGCGGCTTCGGCCGTCACCGGCTGGCCGCTGGCGGCGTACTGCTCGATCTCGCGGATCTCGTCCGGCGTCATGCCCCCGGCTCCTCGCACGTTGCAACCCGCATCTACGCCCCTTGTCGCATGGCCGGGGAGCGGTATGGCCGGCGTACACTGGCAGTGCCCCGTGCTTGCTCAGTCCTTGGTTCACTGGAGGCCGGCCATGCCTCGCACGACGCGTTCGCAGCCCGCGATCTACCAGCTAAAGGTCACGTTGAAGGGGATACGGCCCCCGATCTGGCGTCGTTTCCAGGTGCGCAAAGAGATCAGCCTCGGAGAACTGCATGACGTGCTGCAGGTCGTGATGGGCTGGTACGACTCGCATTTGCACGCCTTCCGCATCGGTCGCACCGAATATGGCGTACCGGACCCGGAATGGGACGATTGGGGAGAGATGAAGGACGAGGAGAAGGCACGCCTGAACAAGGTGCTCCCGCGCGAAGGCACAAAGCTGCAGTATCAGTATGACTTCGGCGATAGCTGGGACCACGAGGTTCTGTTGGAGAAGATTCTGCCGGCCGAAGAGGGCAAGCAGTATCCAACCTGCCTGACCGGCCGCCGTCGCTGCCCGCTGGAGGACTGCGGCGGCGTGTGGGGCTGGGCGAACCTCATCGAAGCCGTGGCTGATCCCGCTCATCCGGACCATGAAGAGCTGCTCGAATGGACCATGGAATGGACCAATGAGCGGCCGCTTGACCCCGAGGCCTTCGATCTCGCCGCCGTCAACCGCGGCCTGCAGCAATTCGCGCAAGCGGAAGTGGTCGGACCTCGATAGGGCAGAGATTGGCGGCGCTCACCCCGAAGCAGTACGCTGGCACCGAAACGCTGGCGAATGAGGGGATGCTTCGATGACGACGACGCGATCGACGCTGGTAGAGACGAAGTACGGCAGGCTGCAAGGCAACGAAGAGAACGGCGTGCAGGTATGGAAGGGCGTGCCCTTCGCCGCCGCGCCGGTGGGCGCGCTGCGCTACCGGCCGCCGCAGCCACCCGCGGCCTGGAGCGGCGTGCGCCAGGCCACCGCCTTCAGCCCCACCGCGCCGCAGCTGCCCTCGCCGCTCAACAACCTCTTCGGCCGCGAGCAGCAGCCCAGCTCGGAGGACTGCCTCTACCTCAACGTCTGGTCGCCCGCGGCGGACGGCGCCACGCGGCCGGTGCTCGTCTGGATTCACGGGGGCGCCTTCACCGGCGGCTCCGGCTCGACGCCCTGGTACGACGGCGCCGCCTTCGCCCGCAACGGCGATGTGGTCGTGGTCACGATCAACTACCGGCTCGGGCTGCTCGGGTTTCTGCATCTGGCCGAACTGGGCGGCGAGTCGTTCGCCTCGACCGGCAACCTCGGCATCCTCGACCAGGTGGCGGCCCTGCGCTGGGTGCACGAGAACATCGCGGCCTTCGGCGGCGACCCGGACAACGTCACGGTCTTCGGCGAGTCGGCCGGCGGCATGAGCGTCGGCACGCTACTGGGCACGCCGAGCGCCAAGGGCCTCTTCCACAAGGCGATCCTGCAATCCGGTGCGGCGCACAACGTGCGCGGCGCAGAGGCGGCCACGCAGATCGCCCGCGAGGCGCTGAAGACGCTCGAAGTCGAGGCGAGAAACGTCGCGGCGCTGCGCGAGCTGTCGGTCGAGCAGATCCTCGCCGGGCAGGCGAAGCTGGCAATCAGCTCCGCGGCGAGCGGTGGTGGCCTCTTCGCGCAGCCCGTGGTGGACGGCACGGCGCTGCCGCGGCAGCCGCTGGCGGCGGTGGCGAGCGGCTCGGCGGCCGGCGTGCCGCTGCTGATCGGCACGAACCTCGACGAGATGAAGCTGTTCTCGGCGCTGGACCCAGGCATGGGCACGGAGGATGGCTTCCGCAAGCGCGGCGCCGCGCAGGCGGGCGAAGCAACGTTTGTGAAGCTGGCCGACGCCTACGCCGCCGGCCGGCCGAATGAGTCGAAGGTCGAGGCGTGGACGCACCTGCTCAGCGACCGCGTCTTCCGCATCCCGGCGGTCCGCCTGGCGGAGACACAGGAGAAACAGGGCGCGCCGGTGTGGATGTACCGCTTCGACTACCAGTCGCCGGCGCTCGACGGCAAGCTCGGCGCCTGCCACGCGCTGGAGATTCCGTTCGTCTGGAACAACCTGAATGCGCCGGGCAGCACGACCTTCACCGGCGAGCGCCCGGATCGCCAGCCGCTGGCCGACCGCATGCAGGCCGCCTGGATCGCTTTCGCCCGCGGCGGCAACCCGAACGCGGCCGGCCTGCCCTCGTGGCCGGCCTACGAGAGCGGCAGCCGCGCAACGCTGATCTTCGACGTCGACTGCCGCGTGGAGAACGACCCGGACGGCGCCGAGCGGCGGCTATGGGACGGTTTGCTCTGATCGCTGCGCCGTCGCGGTTGTCAACCGCTCGGTGATCGGCGAATAGAACCAGGCGACGGTGCGCCCGGGGGTGAGGTCTATCGAAGGGTCGATGTACAGCCCTCCACCAACGTTCTCCGCCATGGCGCGGCGGGCTTCTTCGACGTTGTCCGCCTCGACCTCGTAGAGCGCCAGATAGCCATACGGCGGCGGATCCTCGCTGAGCTGCGTCTCGGAGAGCTTGAAGCGCTGCGCGGCCACGTAGCCGGGTATCTTGAGAATGTCTCCGAGATGCCGTTCGGTGTACCACGTGTTGAAGGCCTCGTCCTGTCCTGCCACCGCGTTGCTGAGCACGACGAACAGGTGCTTTGCCATGGCCTCACCCCCTGGCCCCCTCTCCAGGGCTTTCCATCGCGCGGAGCGCGATCTCAGATGGAGAGGGGGGAACTGTGGACCGTTAGGACTCCAAGCTACGCTCTGCGCACTGCGCACTGCGCCCTATCCAAGCTTGAAGACGTTGAGCGCGTTCTCCCGCATGTACTTGCGCAGCATGCCGTCGCGCAGCGGCATCTCGTGCGCCTCCTTGATGCAGCGGTCGAAGGTCTGGATCGGGTAGTCGGCCGACCACATGACCTTGTGCTGACCGCGCGTGTTCATCAGGTGGACGATCTCCGCCGGCACGTGCTTCGGCGCCCAGCCGGAGGTCATCAGGTAGGCGTTGGCGTGCTTTTGCAGGAGCGCCACGGTCTCCAAATGCCAGGGGTGGCCGACGTGCGTCATCACGACCTTCGCCTCGGGCAGGCTCACCAGCACGTCGTCCAGGTCCATCGGCCGCTGGAATTTGGCGAAGCGCAGCGGGCCGGGCACGCCCACGTTCACCGTGATCGGCACGTCCAGCTCGATCGCCTTGCAGTAGATTGGGTAACAAAGCGGGTGGTTGGGCGGCGTGTTGGTGAGCGCGCCGAACAGGCGGCCGGCGCGGAAGTCGTACTCCTTGACCGCGATCTCCAGCATGCGCACGGCGTCCATGCCCTGCGTGGGGTCGAGCATGCAGGCGCCGTAGAAGCGGCCGGGGAACTGCTTGCAGACGTCGGCGATCTTCTGGCAGATCTCGCGGAACTTCGCGATGGTGAAGTCCTCGAAGCCGCCGAGATAGGGGTTCTTGTAGACCGGGCCGATGCCGCTGGTGAGCAGGCCGGTCTGCACGCCGGCCGCGTCCATCTTGGCGAACATCTGCGCCGGCGTGACGCCGCCCAGCACATCCGGCGAGCTTTTGGCGAACCAGCGCATGATGTTGGGGTCCATCTCCTCGCGGCGCTCGGCGGAGGGCATGTTCACCCAGACGTCGATGTATTCCCCCGGCGAGATCTCGGCCATGTCACCTCACCCCTGCCCCTCTCCATTCCATGGAGAGGGATACGTCGATCGGCTTGGGATTCCCATGCCCTACGCCCTTCAACCTGCGCCTTGCTTCAGTGCTGGCTGGCGCCGCCGTCGATCGCGTAGATCGTGCCGCTGATGTAGGCGGCCTCGTCCGAGGCGAGGAAGGCGGCAAGCGCGGCGACCTCTTCCGGCGTGCCCACCGGCTTCAGCACGCCCGGCCGCGGCGCCACGATCCCCTCGCCCAGCTTCCGCTTCGATTGTTCCAGCATCGGCGTCTGCACCGCGCCGGGCGCGATCGTGCAACAGCGGATGCCGTCGCCGGCGTGCTGGCGGGCGATGCCTCTGGTGATTGCGTTGAGGCCCGCCTTGGCCGAGGCGTAGGCCGTGCCGCCGCCGAAGCCCGCCTGCGAGGACATGTTGATGATCACGCCGCCGCGCTGGGCGATCATCACGGGCAGCGCGTACTTGCACACCAGGAACGGCCCGCGCAGATTCACGGCGATCACGCTGTCCCACGTCTCCTCGGGGATGTCCACGATGCGCGTGTCGTCGAGCAGGGTGATGCCGGCGACGTTCACCAGCACGTCGATGCGCCCCGCAGCCGCGTTCACGCCGGCGACCGTGCTCTTCACCTGCGCCGCGTCGCGCACGTCGAGCTGCCGCGCCTCGGCCGTGCCGCCGATCTCGGCCGCGACCGTTTGCGCGTTCTCGATCGCGCGGTCGAGCAGGAAGACGCGCCCACCCTCGGCGGCGAAGCGGCGGGCGATAGCGGCGCCGATGCCGGAGCCGGCGCCCGTGACCATGCAGACCTTGCCAGCGAGCCGATCGGGCATGTGCTCCTCCGGAGGAAATAGGAGATAGAAAATAGAAAATAGGAACGAGGATTGCACTTCCCGTATTCCCTATGTCCTCCGTTTTTCCTCCGTTCTATTTCCTCGTCCCTATCCCCGCGGCAGCCCCAGCCCGCGCGTGGCGATGATGTTGCGCTGGATCTCGCTGGTGCCGCCGCCGATCGTCGAGGTCAGGTAGGTCTGCGTGCCCAGGCCGAAGCGGCCGCGCAGCTTCGCGTACCTGTCCGTCTCGCGCAGGTGGCCGTAGAGGCCGAGCACCTCGAAGCCGGTCCAGGCGAGGCGCGCGCCCAGCTCCGACGAGAAGACTTTGCCCATCGAGGCCTCGTAGTTCGGGATCTTGCCCGCGGCCTGAACCGAGGCGATGCGATACGAGAGGTTGCGGCCGATCGCCGTCTCGATCCAGCGGTCGGCGATCTTGCGGCGGATCTGCTCGCGCCGTTCCGCCGTGGCGGGCCGGCCGACCGCGGCGTTTTCCTTGACGAAGGCGATCAGGTCTTCCAGCGTGCGGCGCATGCCGGCGGCACTGCCGATGCCGGAGCGCTCGAAGTCGAGCAACGCGGCGCCGATGTACCAGCCCTGGTTCTCCTCGCCCACCAGGTTCTGCCGCGGCACGCGCACGTCCTCGAAGTACTCCTGGCAGAAGTGGACGTAGTTCGTCATCGACTGGAGCTTGATGACCTTGAGGCCGGGCGAGTCGATCGGCAGCAGGAAGAAGGAGATGCCCTTGTGCTTGGGCGCCTGCGGGTCGGTGCGGGCGAGCACGAAGATCCAGTCGGCCGTGGCGCCGTGGCCCGTCCAGATCTTGCTGCCATTAAGCACGTATTCGTCGCCCTCGCGCACGGCGCGCGTCTGCAAAGACGCGAGGTCTGAGCCGGCGTTCGGCTCGGAGTAGCCCTGCGCCCACATCACTTCCGCCCTGGCAATACCGGGCAGGTGCTGCCGCTTCTGCTCTTCCGTGCCGTAGAGCATCAGCACCGGGCCAAGCATGTTGAGGCCGTTGGCGTTGAGCACCGGCGCGCGGCGGTAGGAGATCTCCTCGCGCAGCACCACCTGCTCCATGATGCCGAGGCCGAGGCCGCCGTACTCCTTGGGCCAGTGCGCCGTGAGCCAGCCGCGCGCGGCCAGCTTCTTGTTGAAGGCGAGCGCCGCCGCCCACTCGTCCGGATCGCCGCTCCACTCCGTGCCGACCGGCGACTCTTCATTCTCGGCCGGCAGATTGTCGCGCAGAAAGGCGCGAATGTCGGCGCGGATCTGCTCCTGCTCGGCGGAGAAGTGGAAGTCCATGAGCTGGCCCCTATCCCCTTCCCCTTTCTCCCATCGCGATGGGAGAAAGGGGCGATCCTGGGTTGGAGGATTCAGGCGATTCCGATGCAGCGGCGCGCTACTGGTCGCGGCTGTGCCGCGACGGGCGGTTCACGAACCGCCCCTGCCAATCTTTGGGAGCCCAACCCAACTCAGCGCCAACACCCCACGATCGCCCCTTCTCTCCCCTTCAGCACTCAGCCCGTCGCGGTCTCAACCCGGTTATGTATGGGAGAGAAGGGGAAGGGGGCTATGAGGGCCACCCTCCTCGCCGGCCCGCTTCTTGAAGTAGGGGATGATGTGCTCGCCGAAGAGGCGCAGCGACTCCATCACCTTCTCGTGCGGAATGCGGCCCGCCTGCATCAGGCACATGATCTGGTCCACGCCGATCTCTTCCCAGTGCTTGATCACGTTGATGCAGCGCTGGGGGTCGCCGATGCAGACGACGGCGTCGTTCACCATCGCGTCGATCTCGTCGGCCGGCGTCTCCACCTCGGTAAAGTAGTCGCGGCCGTACCAGGCGCGCCAGGCGCCCTCGGCCTTCGCCCACTTGCCGTAAAGCGACTGCGCCCCCATCTTGTAGGCGCCGGCCGCGAAGCCGCCCACCTGCTTCGCCTCGGCGTCGTCTTCCAGGCAGAGCGTGACGGTGAAGGCGGCGACGTTGTTGTTGACGAAGCTGCCGGCCGGCTCGGCGTTCTTGATCCGCTGCTTGTACATCGCCACCGCCTTCTCCGACTGTCCCGGCGCGCTGAGCGAGAAGGAGAGTACGCCCAGCCCCTTGTCGGCGGCGATCTCGAAGGTCTGCGGGCTGACGCCCGAGACCCAGAGCGGCGGGTGCGGCTTCTGCACGGGCTTGGGCAGCACGTTGCGCGGCGGCACCTCCCAGAAGCGGCCGTGGTGCTCGAAGCTGTCCTGTGTCCACATCCTGGGAATGATGTGCAGCGCCTCTTCCCACATGTCGCGCGAGATCTCGGGGTCGATGTTGAAGCCGCCCAGCTCCGCCTCAGAGGTGCCGCGGCCGGTGCCGAACTCCAGCCGGCCGTTGGAGAGCAGATCGAGCACGGCGGCGCGTTCGGCCGCGCGCACGGGGTGGTTCATCGTCAGCAGCACCACGCCGTGGCCCAGGCGGATCTTCGAGGTGCGAGCCGCGGCGGCGGTGAGGAACAGCTCGGGCGCGGAAGAGTAGGAGAACTTCTCGGTGAAGTGGTGCTCGGTCTCCCAGACGTACTCGAAGCCCATCTGCTCGGCGTACTGGATCTGCTCGAGCGCCTGCCAGTAGGCGCGTTGCACCGCCTCCTCGTCGTGCGGGCGCAGGGCGATCAGCTCGTAGAACAGGCCGAACTTCATGGCGGTCCTCTCTCGCCGGCCGGCGCCGGGCGTCGCCGTGAAACCAGCCGTAGCCTACCCACGACGCGAGAGAAAGTCAATTCATCAGGGGGTAATTCGCTGAGATTCGCAAATGGTGGGCCGTGAGAAGCACTGAATCACAACAGCCGTGCCTGTACATTTGCGGCGCCCGACCGGTATCATCGCAGCGAGAACGAGCCGAAACGGCCGGCTGCCGAGTGCCTGCCGCGTACAGGGGCGCAGCATGAAGTTCCACTGGTTTGCCGAGGTCACCTATCCCCACCTGCCCGCCGACTTCGACCGCAGCTACCCGACGGCCTGGGTGACGCCGCCGCCGCAACTGCTTGACGGACGCAAGGCCGGGCAGATGTACCGCATGTTTTTGGACTTGATGGAGTACGCCGACGAGGTCGGCTTCGACGGGCTGGCCGTGAACGAGCACCACCAGACGGCGGGCGCGATGACGCCTTCGCCAAATTTGCTCGCCGCCTCGCTTGCCAAGAACACGAAGAACGCGGCGATCCTCGTGATCGGCGACAGCCTGGCGCTCTACAACCCGCCCACGCGCGTGGCCGAGGAGATGGCGTACCTCGACTGCCTCTCGGAAGGCAGGCTGATCGCCGGCTTCGTCTACGGCACGGCGATGGACTCGGTCTACTCCTACGGCGTGCCGCCGGCCGAGCTGCGCCCGCGCTTCGCCGAGGCGCGCGAGCTGATCCTGCGGGCCTGGCAGGCGGAGCAGCCGTTCGCCTTCAACGGCAAGTACACCAAGCTGCGCTACGTGAACCCCTGGCCGCGGCCGGTGCAGAAGCCGCTGCCGCCGATCTGGGTGCCGTGCAGCGGCAGCATCGAGACCTGGGACCTGGTCCTGGAGCACGACTACTGCTACGGCCATCTCTCCTTCTCCGGCATGCGCTCGGCCAAGCCCGTGGTGGACGAGTACTGGAACTACGTCGCCGATCACAACGGCAACATGAACCCGCATCGCATGGCCTTCACCCAGATCGTCTGCGTCTCTGAAACGGACGCGCAGGCGGAGCAGGACTATTACGATGCGGTGCGCTACTTCTACCGCTTCACCAACCGCGTCTCGCGCGGCTTCACCAGCGCGCCGGGCTATCGCAGCCCGAAGTCGATGGCCTGGGAGCTGGAGCGGGCGCAGGCGAACCCCGACCGCGAGAGGGCGTACAAGGGCGAGCTGAGTTTTAAAGAGTACGACGAGAAGGGCTTCATCATCGCCGGCAGCCCGGCCACCGTGCGCCAGCGCATGCGCGAAATGGTGAAAGAGCTGCGCGTGGGTCAGATCATCGCCACGCCGCACATTGGCAACCTGAGCGAGGAGACGGCGCGCAAGAACACCTATCTCTTCGCCAAAGAGGTGATTCCGCACCTGCGCGACGTCTGGGCCGAGTACCCCGACCACTGGACGCCGCAGGTCAGCCAGCAGCGCGTCGCCGCCGCCGAGCGTGCGGCAGGGCTTGCGGCGGCGCCGGCGGACTGAGCCAGCCGTGGCGTGACCGCACGGCGGCCACCCTCGTGAACGGGTGTTGGAGGCGTAGTGGTCCGCCACGCCTGCCTGCGAGACTCGGCGCGACCGGCTCGTACCGCTTTAGCGCCTCGGAGCTTCGCGCTTCACAACGATTGCAGGCAGCGCCGGGCCGACGCCGCGCACTCGAGCAGAAATGGACGTACCGCGGCGCGACGCTCTGCCAGCTCCTCCCAACTTCGGCCGTAGACATGACGCGCCGCTGCCTGCGCTGCACTGTTTGGGACGGTTGTGCCCACGGCATTGAAGGCATTGCGAAGGGCTGCATGGGCTTTGTACGCGAACTGCACGTGTAACGTGTTGCCGCGCCAGCCGGCGTCGCGCAATCCCTGGAGATAGTTGATAAGGAGCGTTTCATCGAGCATCGGCAGGTCGGCCGGCTCCACGTCGAAGAACGCCGCGGCGACTGAGAGCGACTGCCCGATCTCTTCTCCGGCCGCGTAGCAGCCGGCGTACTCCCAGTCGATGGCGACCGTCTCGGCCGAGCCGTCCGTGGCGCGCCGGGTGAGGAGATTCCGCGGAATCGCGTCGCCATGGCAGAACGTCTGGGGCAGGCGCTCCAACGCGTCGCAGAACACGTTGCGTTCTTCCCACAGCTGGAGCAGGCCGGTCACCACTGAGCGGGGCCACCAGCGACGAACGGCAGGGTTGTCGGGGGCAGCAGCAATCCGGGCGACCAGCGGGCGATGCCGTTCTAACCAGGTGCGCAGCCGCCGGCCCCCGAGCGACGGCGCCTGCGGGAGGGGCCAGCCGGCGAGATAGGCGCCGTTGAACTGTCCGAGTTGCCGCGCCACTCCTGCCCAGCGCGCGAGGTTCCACGGACGCTCGGAGCTGTCATGGACAGGCTCCAGCCACAGCCAGACGACCCCATTCAGATCATCACACCGGTAACACCGGGGTGCTCGCAGTCCTGCGGGAAGGGCGGTGAGGACATCCTTGCCGTACAGAGCCTGTTCCCGACGCCAGTAGTCGGCGCGGGCCGGGTCATCCTGACTCGGCGTCGGGGCAAGCACCTTGAGCACCAGGCTCCAAGGCCGCGTCGTAGAGCCTGTGCGGGCGGTCCCGCGTACGCGGAATACCGACCGTGCGCTTGTGAGGGTCGCGAGGCTGCCCTTCAGCGGCACCACGTCCCACGTGCCCAACGCCGCGGTTGGCTCCCCGAGCGCGTCCCGGACGGCTGCCGGCAGCCGGGCGGAGAGGAGTTCTCTGGCGGGCTCGGGCACATTCACCATGCGAGGCTCACGCCCAACTCACGTTTGCCGCGAACATGGTCAGCCCCAGCTTCCCGGCGACGGCCTGCGAGGCGAGGTTGTCCCACGCCGTGCTGTAGAGCGGGAGCAGCCCCGCCTGCCGCACGGCGGTTCCCCAGGCGGCGGTGACGGCGGCGGCGTAGCCGTGGCCGCGGAACTCCGGCAGGGTTTCAACGCCGGCTGCGCACGCCCGCGTGCCGATGCGTGAGCTGAAGCAGACCGAGACCGCCGCCCCATCGCGCACCACGGCGAAACACGGCCGCCAGCCGGCGTACTCGTCGTAGAGCCAGGGGAACGTGTCGCGCGCAATTTGGCGATTAGACGCCGTGATGCGGATAGCATCCCCCAACGGCCCGATAGACGCGGGGAAGCGATAAGCAGGGCCGCGCCTCTCGCCGGTGATCGGCGCGTGCGCTTCCAGCGCCGCTCGAAGCGCCACCGAGGCGGCCGGCGTGGTGCGCAGATCGCCCGCAGGCGGCTGGCGCTCAATGATCTCGCTCAGCCGCTGCGCCAGATCGTCAGGCACGGTGGCGCTGAGGCGCAGCACGTACGCGGTCGTTGTCCAGCCGAGGACGAGACGCGGCGCGGGACGGCGCTCCTGCACGCGGGGCTCGTTGCTGAGCAACATGCGGCCGCGGGTGTCGTAGGTGAAGCTCGTGTCCGCGCCGATGCGCAGCAGTTCGTCGTCGTTCACTCGCGGCTCCGCTGCGGGAGGGGCGACCGATCACGGCCGCCGCGCGACTACTGTACGCCAGTCGCCGGCGGCGCGAACGTCGGGCGACGCGAAGCCGGCGGCAGCAAGCGCCACGAGCACGGCGTCCAGCCGCTCGGCGATGATGCCGGAGGCGACGAGCGCGCCGCTCGGGCGCAGCGCCGCGAACAGGTTGGGCGCCAGCGCGATCGCCGCCGCGGCGTGGATGTTGGCGAGCGCGAGGTCGAAGTCGGCAGACGGCCCCCCCACGAAGGGCCAGCGTTCGTCCAGGCTGCCTTCGGCCACGCGCAGGCGGTCCTGCACGCCGTTGCGCCGGGCGTTCTCTGCCGTCGCCTCGACCGCGACCGGCTCCGTGTCGACGGCCACGACATCGCCGGCGCCGAGCAGCGCGGCAGCGATGCCGAGGATGCCGGAGCCGCAGCCCACGTCCAGCACATGCATGACGGGCCGCGTCAGCTCTTCGACGGCGAGCAGGCACATGCGCGTCGTCTCGTGCTGGCCGGTGCCGAAGGCCATGCCCGGATCGAGATCGAGCACGACGTCGCCGGGCTGCGCCGCGTACGCGCGCCACGACGGCCGCACCACCAGCCGCCGGCCGATGCGCTCGACCTGGAAGAACTCTTTCCAGGCGTTGGCCCAGTCCTCTTCATGGACTGTGCGCTCGCGCAGCTCGACCGCGAAGGGCAGCGCCGCGACGGCGGCACCGGCAGCGGCGCGGCGTTCCTCGAGGTGCGCGTCGCGGGGCAGATAGATGCGCACAATAGTGGGCCGCCACGGCTCGCGGCGCACGCCCTCTTCCGGTCCCAGCGGCACGATCGGCTCTTCGATGCTGGCGCCGCCCGCGATGTCGCCCAGAGCCGTGTACAACGCCTCGACCTGCTCAGTGGCGGCCTCGGCGGAGAGTTCGAGCCAGTCCATCGGCCCTCACCCCCGGTCAATCTCACGGTCCCAATCCTGGGCGAGGGGAGTTCTGGACTTCTGAATCGGGGGAACGTTCGGTTAACCGCAAACCGGCCGGAGCACCGGGCACCGGATCGCCCCTTCTCCATCCGATATCGCGCTCCGCGCGATGTGAACGATTGGGAGAAGGGGAAGGGGATGCGGGCCGATCAGCCGAAGGCGTCCTTGATGCGGTCGAAGAAGCCCTTCTCTTCGTGCGGCATCGTCGCTTCGCCCAGGCTTTGGGCCAGCTCGCGGAAGAGCCGCTGCTGCTCTCTGCTGAGGTTGGTGGGCGTGACCACGCGCACACGCACCACCTGGCTGCCGCGGCCGCCGCCGCGCAGATGCGGCACGCCTCTGTCCTTCAGCTCGAAGATGCGGCCCGACTGCGTGCCGGCGGGAACCCTCAGTGGCGTCGTACCGTCGATTGTGGGAATCGTCAACTCGTCGCCCAGCGCCGCCTGGGCGACGTTGATCGGCAGGTCGAGGATGATATCGTCCTCGTCGCGCTTGAAGATCTCGTGCGGCTGCACCTGCATCAGCACGTAGAGATTGCCGGCCGGGCCGCCCTGCGCGCCCGCCTCACCCTCGCCGGAGAGACGCAGCTGCTGGCCGTTGTCCACGCCCGGGGGCACGCGCACCTGCAGCTTGCGCGACTTGCGCTCGCGGCCCGTGCCGCGGCACTTCTGGCAGGGGTTGGTGACCACGCGCCCCTCGCCGTGGCAGCGGTCGCAGGCGGTGACGTTGACGAACTGGCCGAAGATGCTCTGCTGCACGCGGCGCACCTCGCCGCTGCCGTTGCAGCTGGGGCAGCGTTCGGGCTTGCTGCCCGGTTCGGCGCCGATGCCGCCGCAGAAGGCGCACTGCTCGGTGCGGCTGACCTCGATCTCCTTCTCCGCGCCGAAGATCGCCTCTTCGAAGGTCAGGGTCAAGTTGTAGCGCAGGTCGGCGCCGCGCTGCGGGCCGCGCCGCTGGCGGGTGGCGCCGCCGAAGAAGGCGTCGAAGATGTCGCCGAAGCCGCCGAAATTGCTGAAGCCCTCGAAGCCGCCGCCCGGCTGCTGGCCCACGCCGGCCCGGCCGAAGCGGTCGTAGGCGGCGCGCTTCTCCGGATCGGAGAGGATCTCGAACGCCTCGTTGACCTCTTTGAAGCGCTCCTCCGCCCCGTGATCCTTATTGCGGTCGGGATGGTACTGCATCGCCAGCTTGCGGAAGGCCTTCTTGATCTCTTCCGGGCTGGCCGTGCGCGGCACGCCGAGCACGTCGTAGTAGTCCTGCTGCTGTGTGGCCATCTGCGTCCTGTCTGCCCTGCCGCTGCGCGCTGCGAGTCCTGCGCAAAGAACGGCCCGCGGGAGGCCGCTGCTTCCATTCTACCGGGTCCGCCCTGATCAGTGTCGGATCGGGGGTTGTCGGCCCTCACTCCCCCTTCCCCTCTCTCCCAGGATTGGGAGAGAGGGGCAATCCGGCGACGGGCGATCCGGAATGGTGTTGGACTGGCCGATCGTTGCTGCTCGCGCCTTGCGGCGCGAAGGGCGCACGCCGTGCGCCCCTACCACCCCTTGCCAACCCGACACCGCAGCGGAACTTCCTCCCCAGGATCGCCCCTCTCCCTCTCCCAGGATTGGGAGAGGGAGAGGGGGTAAGGGCCGACCGCCCTGCATTACACCTCGCGGAACTCGCCCTCCACCGTGCCTTCCTCGGGCTGACCCTGACCCGGTTCGTGGCCCTCGCCGCTCTGGCCGTTGGTACCGCTGAAGCCGTCGCCGCCCGGCGTGCCGCCGCCGGCGCCGTAGACCGCGGCCCCGATCTTCTGCAGTGACTCGGACAGCTCGTTGAAGTTGCGGCGGATCGCCTCCGTGTCGTTGCCTTTCAGCGACTCGCGCGTGGCCGAAACCTTGCCCTCGACCTCGCTCTTCAGCTCGGACGGGATCTTGTCGCCGTTCTCACGCAGGATCTTCTCCGCTTGATACGCGAGGTTGTCCGCGTTGTTGCGCAGCTCCACGTCCTCACGCCGCTTGCGGTCCTCGTCCGCGTGCAGCTCGGCCTCGCGCTGCAGCTTCTCGATCTCGTCCTTGGAGAGGCCCGAAGAGGCCGTGATCGTGATGCGCTGCTCTTTGCCGGTGCCCTTGTCCTTGGCCGAGACGTTGACGATGCCGTTGGCGTCGAGGTCGAAGCTGACCTCGATCTGGGGCACGCCGCGCGGCGCCGGCAGGATGCCGTCAAGGATGAAGCGGCCCAGCGACTTGTTGTCCGCCGCCATCGGCCGCTCG
>DATGEL010000100.1 GCA_035310145.1 Dehalococcoidia bacterium | reverse complement strand
GGCCGGGCACTGGCGCTGCGCCTGGCCGAGGTCTGCGACCTGGTGATCGAGAACTTCGCGCCGCGCGTGCTGCCTGGGCTCGGCCTGGGCTGGAGCGACTTCGCGGCGGTCAATCCGGCGATCGTGATGCTCTCAATGTCTGGCTTCGGCGCCAGCGGCCCCGAACGCGACAACGTGCTCTACGGCAACTCGCAAGTCGCGCTGTGCGGGCTGGGTCATGCCAGCGGCTTTCCCGGCGGGCCGCCGGAGAACATCGGCATGGCGCACGGCGATCCGGTCGCGGCCTACCATGCCGCCTTCGCCGCGCTGGTGGCATTGGCCGCGGCGCAGCACGATGGGTTGGGCCAGCAGATCGACATGTCGCAGTGGGAAACGATGCTCGCCACCTCGCCGGAGGGCGTGTTGGCGCTCGGCCACGGCGGCGAAGAGCCGCCGCGCCAGGGCAACCGCGACCGCTTCGCCGCGCCGCACGGCTACTTCCACTGCCGCGGCGACGACCGCTATCTGGCCGTCGCGATCGAGACCGAGGCGCAGTGGCGGAGCCTGTGCGCGGTGATGGGCGAGCCGGCGTGGAGCGCCGCGCCGACGTTCGCCACGGCCGCCGGACGGCTGGCGCACGTGGCTGAGCTTGAGCGCAGGCTCGGAGCCTGGACCGAGATGGAGGACGCCGAGGATCTGCTCACCAGGCTGCGCGCCGCTGGTGTGCCCGCCGCGCTCGTCGCCACGATCGCCGATCTGGAGGGGGATGAGCACCTGGCGGCGCGGCGCTTCTTCGAGACGATCGCCCATCCCGAGGCCGGCCTGCGACGGCACGTGGGGGTGCCCTTCAAGCTCTCACAGACACCGCCGCGGCTGTACCGCGCCGCGCCGCTGTTCGGCGGCGACAGCTCCTACGTCTTGCAGTCCCTGCTTGGCCTCTCGGCGGCGGAAGTGCGGCGGCTGGAGTCGGCGGGCGCGTTGCACTGAGCCACCGTTCGTGCGTCACGGCGGCGCCACCCCGGCCTGCCGCCGGGTTATGCAACGTGGCGAACTTCGGTACGGATCAGTGGCGAACCAGGCCCAATGGTACTTGTGTTCACGTTCACAATTGATACGATGGTAAAGAGATTGACGATCGCCGGCCCCGAGCCGGCCGTCGGGAGTAGCCATGATGTTGGAAGAGCTGATCGTCCACGCCCGCGTGCAGGAGCTGCGGCTTGCGCTCGCCCGCGCCGAGCGCGAGGCTGTGGCCCTGCGGATTCTGAAAGCGCCGCGCGCCGCGGGCGCCACCCGCTCCGAGCGCCTGATCAACGAGCTGTACGGGCCCGGCCGTCGCCCCGGCGCCGACCCTGCCCTGTTCCAGCGCCTCGTCTGGAACGGCCTGGATATGTAGGCAGCCCGCGCCCCGAGGCCAGGCGCCGGCGCACCGCCACGAAGCTGAAGGCTTGACACAGCGTCGCTCGGGCCGTCTGCTTCGCCCGTTGGCCGGAGCGCTCCGCCTCGCGCATCGAACCGCTTGCCGGCCCCTTCGCGTGCCTTGCGGCGCGGCGTGCGCGGCGCCGCGCAGCGTTAGGGCCGGCTCAGGCTCGCGTCCCATGTGACCAGCGCCGCGTGTTCGACCTGCTCGGCGCACCAGCCCATCGTCTCGGGGTTGGCCGGCAGGTAGTAGATCAGGCGGAAGCGGGCGTCGCGCGTGAAGCGCTCGGACGTCAGGCGGAACTCCAGCACGCCCGCCCCCGGCACCGCCAGCCGCACCGGCGCCAGGGGACGGTCGGCGCTCACCGGCGCCGGCTCCTGGACGACCTTCTCCCAGTAGTGACGGAACAGGGGAAGCGCCTGCCACAGCCGCGCCAGCTGATCGGCATGCCAGGGCTCGGCGTGAAAGGGTTCGCTCTCGTAGCGCAGGGCACGGATCAACGCCGGCAGGAACTGCCGCGGTTCCACTACCAGCGGCGCGAGCAGTGAATCCGGTTCGAACCAGGCCCCCAGGAACGAACCAGCCGCGAGCTGTTCCAGGCGAGGATCGGCAGCGGAGACGCCCAGCAGCGGCGGCAGCAGCCGGTTCCAGGCGACCAGCCGCGGGCTGCAGTCGAGCAGATAGGCGGGAAATGCCGCCGCCGCCAGCTCGCGCCGGCAGGCGTGGCGTGCCCAGGCGAAGTCCTCGGGCGTGGGCAACGGCGTGCGAACGGCGTAGCCGAAGCACTCAAGCACGTCTCGCCGTTCGCTGTAGCGGGCGCCGAGGGCCGTGAGGATGCGTTCGAGCGTCGCCCGTTCCGGCTGCGCCACGCGGCCGCATTCCAGGCGTTGCAGGTAGCCGCTGCCGAGCGCGGCCTCCCCTTCGACCCAGAGCTGCGTCTTGCCGGCCTGCCGGCGCAGCGCCCTCAGGCGCCCGCCGCCCGGCGGCGGCTCGAAGGCTGCCGGCAGCGATTGCTTTCGCATGAATTCGCCTTCGATCACGAAGACGCGCCCGCTCCTGCGCGCTAGCGTAGCAGAGACGGGGGCGCCTTGCTCTGCGGTTGCGAACGAGAGCCGTGCCGCTTCTGCGAGAGTAACATTGAGCATTCGGGCGGGGGCGGATGTGGCAGGTGAGCAGACCGCGGCGCCGTGGAGCGCGGATCGAGCACCGTTTCTGCACGGTTTCGTGGCGATGCTGCCGTTGTGGATCGGTGCGATCCCGGTCGGTATCGCCTACGCCGCGTCGGCGCGCGCCGCCGGTCTGAGCGCGGGTGAGACGCAATTCATGAGTCTCACCGTTTTCTCCGCCGCGGCGCAGCTCAGCGCCGTCTCGCTGCTGGCAAGCGGCACGAGTGCACCGCTGCTGGTCGCGACCGCAGCCGCGCTCAACGTGCAGGCGCTGCTGCTCGGCCTGGCAGCTGGGCGGCGGATCCGGCCCTCGCTGCCGGCGCGGCTGCTGGCGGCCTGCTTCCTGACGGACGCGGCGTATGGCGTGACGGCAGCGGGTAAGCGCTTCACCCTGGCCGGATTGCTCGGCGCCGGCGCCAGCATGTATCTCGCCTGGAACACGGGCACCGCTCTGGGCCTGGCCGCGGGCGGCGTGTTTCCGTCGGGGCGGCGGCTCGGTCTCGACTTCGTGGCGCCGCTCACCTTCCTCGCGGTGCTGCTGCCGCTGGTGCGCACGCGCGCCGCCCTCTGCGCCGCGCTCAGCGCCGCCGCCGTAACCGTGTTGCTGCTGAAGATCGCACCCGGCGGCGTCGCCGTGCTCGGCGCCGGCTTCGCGGGCAGTGTTGCTGGAGCGGGCTGGCAGCGCCGCGGCGGGCAGACCGCGGCGGGAGCGCCCGCCGCGGCAGCTACGGAGGCTCAGACGTGAGCGCCATCTGGATCATCCTGACGATGGCCGTGGCGGTGTACGCGCTGCGGCTCTCCGGCTTCCTGCTGGCAAGCGGGTCACTGGCGCGCGGCGGCGAGAACGTCTTGCAGTTCGTGCCGGTGGCGACGCTCAGCGCACTGATCGTTTCCGGTCTCGCGGCGCGGCCGGCGGAAGGGACGCCGCGGCTGCTGGCGTTGCTGGCCGGCGCCCTGGCGGCGCGACGCAGCGGCGCGGCCTTGCTCTGCATCCTCGGCGGCATGGCCGCATACTGGCTGCTGCGGCTGCTGTGATCGACTGCTCGGTAGCAAGAGATGGAGCATTCACCATGAGCACGAGCACGGATTGTGGCTTGAGCGTCCGCCACGACCTGCGCCCGGGCGACCTCGGCCGGGTCACGGAGCAGCACGGCGTGCTGTACGCCGCCGAGTACAGCTTCGATCACACCTTTGAGGCGTATGTCGCGCAGTCGTTGGCCGAGTTCGCGCTCACCCTGCCGGCGGCCGGCAGCCGCATCTGGCTGGCGGAGGACAACGGCCGGCTCGTGGGCTCAGTCGGCATTCTGCGGCGCGAGCATGACGCGGCGCAGCTGCGCTGGTTCCTGGTCGACCCCGCCGCACGGGGGCAGGGGCTCGGCCAGCGTCTCCTCGACGAGGCGCTGGCCTTCTGCCGCGCGTCGGAGTACACGTCCGTATACCTGTGGACCGTCAGCCTGCTGACGGCCGCGGGGCGCCGCTACCGGGCGGCCGGCTTCCGCAAGACCGAGGAGCAGACGCACGCGCTCTGGGGCACGGTGGTCACGGAAGAGCGGTACGACCTGGCGCTGGACCCGCCCGGCCCCGGAGGGTCATTGGAACCCGACGTCGTCTAGAAACAGCGCCGGCTGCGGCTTGCCCAGGCCGTCCTGGAAGACGATGCCCTTGATCGGCTTGGCCGTGCCGCCCAGTTCGGCCAGCGGCACGCGGTAGTACTTCCAGGAGCCGACCGTGATGTCGCCGAGATTGGCGAGGAAGTACGGGTTGGCGATGAACTTGTCGTTGGTGTCGACGAGCGACACGGCGTAGCGCTGGCCCGCCTGCGTCACCTGCGCGGCGAAGCGCAGGTAGGTGTAGGGCGAGATGTCGGTGGCGATATCGGTGTGCAGGTAGACTCCGCCCCAGGCCTGGGTGATCGTCGCTGAGATCGCGCGCTGGCCGCTGTAGACCGGCGAGGTGGAGGCGAGGTCGACCGTGGCGCTCCAGGACCAGTCCTCCCAGCGTGACGCCAGGTTATCGCCGTAGACGGTCAGCCCGGCGGATTCGATCGGGCCGGCGCCTGGACTGGCCTCGGCGGGCGCGGTCTCGGCGGCCTGCGCGGCGCCGCTTGAGGGCGGCGCCTGGCCAGCCTGCACGGGGCCGCTGCCCGCGGCCGGACTGGCGGCGACTTCACCTTCCGCGGGAGTGCCGGCGGGCTGCGACGATGCGTTGTTCGTCTTGTGCGAACCGCACGCGGCGCCGGCCAGCAGCAGACCGCTCAGTAACACCACTCCGACCCTACGCATGCTCCTCCCTTTCCCCGCCCGCGGTTGGGTGGGGCCATCCTGAACCTGTATGCGACTGGCAGGTAGTGGGCCCCGGCCGCCGCGGCTCAGCCGCGATCCGCCGGCGGCGCCGTGTGGATGCCATCGTCTTCGAGGCCTGGACCACGACCGAGCAGACGCGCCGCCAGTCCCGCGACGCCCGTGCAGGCGCCGGCGATGGCGAGCAGCAGCACGGTGGTGCCCGGCCCCAGACCGTAGAAGTTCGCGCTGGGCAGATGACTGCGCGCGGCGGCGACGAAGCCGGCCGCGGCGAGCAGTACGAGGGCGATCAGCAGGGTGAAGAGGGACGAGGTGTGCGCCAGCGTCTTGCGCACGATTCGTCTTGCCATCCGAGTTTCGCTCTCAGCGCGCACGATGTCGTGCTCCCAGTGTAGCACGCCGTCAGCCGCCGTCCCGCCTGATTCGAAATCGACGCAACCGAGCCGCTTCCGTAGCATTCGCGACCTCGGCCAGGTGACCGACGCACGGCGCCGTTGCGGCGTTCACGTGCATGAACGCGCTGCCGGCCGCCGGTTGGCCGTCGTCTCACGGATGGTAGACCTGCGACGTTGTCACCAGCCGCCGCCACGGCCCATCCGGCACGCTCCCGTCGTCCACGAACTGCCAGTCGAGCCGGTTCTCATCGTTGTCCAGCCCGTTGAAGCCGAGACAGTCGCGCAGCGCCGGCGAGACGTCCATCCCGGCGCCGTTGAACTTCTTGTTGCGCGGGCGCGCGTCGTTCGCGCCGAACACGTAGGCGGTGTCGTCGTACTGCCCGGGCCCGGCGTCTTCGATCTGTCCGTAACACGTGTGTCCGCCGCGCATCAGCTTCACCCAGCGGTTCTTCATCAAGGAGACGCCGGGCCCGGGGTCCGGCAGGCCGGCGGCCCAGGGGATGACGTTGGTGCGCTTCGGCTTCGGCCGGTCGCCGTCGAAGTCGGCGTAGGGCAGGTCGAGATAGAACGGGTTCTCGCGCGGCGTCATCTGCGCCGGAAAGTACCCGTCGGCGGCGTTGGTGGAAACGGTCTGGCAGGAGCCCGATGCCGTGGAGCCGTCGCAGCCACCGAAGTGCTGCTCCCAGGCGTCATCGTAGGCGGAGACCACCTGTGAGCCGTCCGCCGCGTTCACATCGAAGATCTCGCCCACCCAGAAGACGGTGGCGACGATATTGGTGTGCAGCGGGTAGCCGCGCGCGGCCGCTTCTGGCGACGGATGCGAAGCGCCCGCGCCGGGTATGAGCGTGATGCGGCCGCCGGCGCCGCTGAGCGCCCAGGCGCCGCTGCCGCCCGGCAGCGGCGCACGTTGCCCGGCGAGTTGGTAGCCCGCGGCGGGCGTGTAGGTGTACAGCACGTCCGCGCCGCTCACGGACGCCGGCGCGTTGCCGCTGGGGTTGCCGATCAGCACGTAAGCACCGGCCGGGGCTTGGACGGAAACCGCGTCACGCGCGGCGCCCGCGGAAAGCGTCACCGTCGTATCGGCCGCAAAGTAGGCCCAGTAGCCGGCGCCGGCGCCGGTGGCTCCCGGCGCCACGCTCGCGTAGCTGCCCGCGTCGGCCTGCCAGGCGTAGAGCGCGGACGCGGCTGAGAGGTCCGTGCCCGGCGGCGCGGCGATCAGGTTCCAGCCGGCCGGATAGGTGCGCTGCCGGCCGGTGCTCTGGGCGCGGCTGTATGTACAAGTGAGGAAGATTGCCAGGAAGGGCAGCAGCAGCAGGCCGCGCGATCGAGGCGGGAAACGCATGCACAGCATCGCCGTCCAGTTCGCCCCCGCATGCGTTTCTCAACCGATCGTAGCATGGGCGGGCCGGCTTCCCGCCTACCGGCCAAATGGCGGACGGTGGACGATTGTCGGCTTGGCGTGGCCGGGGCGATGTTCGACACTGGATAGTGCGCGGGTTATCCTCACGCGCAGCGATCCGAGCGCCTCACGGGCGGACGGTTGCCGGCGGCGCGACTGTTCCCGGCATGTGCGCCGCGGCCAGTGAAGGGTGAGGGCCATGCGTCTCGGCATTCTCACCGGCGGCGGCGACGTTCCCGGCCTGAACGCGGCGATCAAGGCTGCCGTGCTGCGCGCCGCCGACGAGGGCCACGAAGTGCTCGGCATTCGCCGCGGCTGGGCGGGGCTGCTGGAGTACAACCCAGACGATGCCTTGAGCTGGGATGAATGCGTGATCGCGCTCGACCCCGGCGTGGTGCGCGTGATCGATCGCAGCGGCGGCACCTTCCTGCACACGAGCCGCACCAACCCGGCGAACGTGCGCAGTGAGCGCCTGCCGGCCTTCCTGCGCGACGCCGGCCTGCCATGCGTGGACGGCGTGGTCGATGCGACGCGCCACGCGGTGCGCGTGGTCGAGCACCTGGGCCTCGAGGCGCTGCTGCCGATCGGCGGCGACGACACGCTCTCGTTCGCCGAGCGCATCAACCGCGAAGGCGTGCCCGTAGTCGCGCTGCCCAAGACCATGGACAACGACGTGCACGGCACCGACTACTGCGTCGGCTTCTCCACCGCCGTGACGCGCAGCGTGCAGTACATCCACCAGTTGCGTTCGTCGGCCGGCTCGCACGAGCGCCTGGCCGTCGTCGAGCTTTTCGGCCGCAACTCCGGCGAGACATCGCTGCTGGCCGCCTACCTGGCCGGGGTCGACCGCGCGATCATCTCCGAAGTGCCGTTCGAGGCGGAGCGGCTGGCCGGGCTGCTGCAACAAGACAAGGCCGGCAACCCCAGCCACTACGCGATGGTGACGGTCTCGGAAGGGGCGCAGATGCAGGGCGTCGGCGTGCTGGAGAGCGGCGAGCCCGACGCCTACGGCCACCGCAAGCTCGGCGGCATCGGCCAGGCCACCGCCGACGCGCTCAAGCGGCTGACCGGCGAGGACGTGATGTACCAGCCGCTCAGCTACTTGATGCGCTCCGGCGCGCCCGACAGCCTCGACCTGATGGTCGCCGTGAACTATGCGACGATGGCGGTGACGCTGGCCGGGCGCGGCGCCCAGGGCCGCATGGTGGCGCTGCGCGACGGCACCTACACCAGCGTGCCGCTGCGCATTGTCCGCCAGGGCATCAAGCGCGTCGACGTGGAGGAGCTGTACGACGCGCAGGCTTACCGACCCAAGGTGCGGCACATGGACGGCAAACCCATGTTCCTGTACTGACGGCGCCTGGCACGGCTTCGGAACGGAATGCGATGGCAGTCTGCAGTAGGCCACTCTCCGATCCGGGCTGTGCGCGTCAATGAGCAGGGGCGCTTGCCTGGGCCAGCCGCTCCAGCGCCCCGGCCGCGTAGCTGCGCACCTCGATCTCGTTCCCGTCTGGATCGCGGAAGTAGACGCTGACGCCGTTGCCGTGCGCTCCCCAACGGCGCGCCGGCCCGGTGTAGACATCGACGCCGCGGCCGCGCAGGTGCTCGGCAACCGGCTCCAGAGCCTCGTCCGCGATCACCAGGCAGAAGTGGTTCAGGTTCGT
>DATGEL010000099.1 GCA_035310145.1 Dehalococcoidia bacterium | reverse complement strand
TGAACTACGCGATCTTCGGCCCCAATCCCGCCTTCACCGGCACGATGGTGAGCGGCGAGGTCACGATCGGGCCGCCGGTGCTGCTGCCGGTCACGACATAGACGGCCGCTTGCTGCAGCCAAATGCCGCGGAGCGGGGGCGGACGTCCGCCCCCGCTCCGCGTTCTGCGTCATCGGCTGAGCCTTCAGTCCGCGCCGCCCGCCGCCGCGGCCTCGGCTTCGCGCGCGGACGAGGCGATCTGCATGCGGTCGGTGAAGAAGGCGAGCAGGATCTCAAAACGCTCGACGCGGTGGCTGGGCTTGCCGTTGCGCGTCAGCTCGTGGTTCTCGCCAGGGAAGCGCACGAAGGTCACGTCGCGCCGCAGCCGCTTCAGCGCCGTGAAGAGCTGCTCCGCCTGCTCCATCGGGCAGCGCAGATCCTCCTCGCTGTGGAGGATCAGCAGCGGCGTCGTCATCTGTTCGGCGTACATCAGCGGCGAAAGCCGCAGGAATAGTTGCGGGTCGCGCCAGGGCTCGGTGCGGAAGTAGGCCCACGAGGTGTTGATGTCGTCGGTGCCGGCTTTCGAAAGGCGGTTGTTAATCGCGCGCTCGGAGCAGGCCGCGGCGAAGCGATCGGTGTGGCCGATCAGCCAGCTCGTCAGATAGCCGCCGTAGGAGCCGCCCAGCACGCCCAGCCGGCCGCGGTCGATATCGGGCAGCGTGGCCAGCGCGTGGTCGAGCGTGGCGAGCACGTCCTCCGCTTCCTTGATCGCCGGCTCGCCCACGATGCTGCGCGCGAACGCCTCGCCGTGGCCGGAGCTGCCGCGGTAGTTGCAGTAGATCACGCCGAAGCCGGCGCCGGCCTGCACCTGGTACTCGTCGTGGAAGGCCCAGCCCTGCTGCATGAACGGTCCGCCGTGGATGTTCACCAGCAGCGGATGCGCCTGCCCCGGCCGGTAGTCCGCCGGCCGCACGAGCCAGGCATCAACCGGGCCGCCGGGGCCATCCGCGGTCAGCCGCTCGGCCGAAGCCAGCCGCCGCTGCGCCGCCCACTCGTCGTTCAGGCCGGTTAGGCGCCGCTCGCCCGTGCCGTCCGCTTCGGCGAGGAAGACCTCGGCCGGCTCGGCGGGCGTGCTCGCGACGAAGGCGATGCGTCCGTCGTCGCTGGTAGAGTACGAAGCGATCGTGCGCTCGCCCTCGATCAGGCGCGTGACGGTGCCGCTCGTCGCATCGATGCGCAGCAGCGGCACGGCGCCGCGATCGTGGGCGCCGACGAGGATGCTCCTGCCGTCCGGCGCCCATACGGGCGGCAGTCCCGTGTTCAGGTTCAGATCCAGGCTCTCGCTGAGGCAGCGCGCCGTGCCGCCCGGCTCGATCAGCCAGAGGCGGCTGTGGCGTGGGCCGTCGTCGGGGCCGCGGTAGCCGAGGAAGGCGATGGAAAGGCCGTCGGGGCTCCAGGCCGGCGAGGCGACGGTCATCGTGCCATCCGTGAGCTGCTCGATCGCGCCGCTGACCACATCCACGGTGAACAGATCGCTCACGCGGTCGAAGTCGCGGTTTTCGTGCCGGGCCGAGACGAAGACGATGCGCCGGCCGTCCGGTGACCACGCCGGCTCGTCGTCGCTGAAGTCGCCGTCCGTGAGCTGGCGGAAGCCGCCGTCCAGACCGGCAATGTAGAGGTGCTTGCGCCGGTCGTAAATGAAGCCCTCGGCGTTGAGCTTGTATTTCAGCGTGGTGAACACGCGCGGACGCGGCGCCTTCTTGCTGTTGTTCGAGACGGGCGCGGGCTCCTCCGTCAGTGAGACCTTGCCCACGACGCACACGCTCTTGCCGTCCGGCGACCACGCCGGCGCGGCGACGCCGCCCGTGTGTTTGCTCAGCGCCCGTGCCTCGCCGCCGCGCGTCGGCAGGACGTAGAGCTGCTCTTTCTCGTCGTCGCCGCGGCGCGAGGTGAAGGCCAGCCAGGCGCCGTCCGGCGACCAGCGCGGGGCGCCGTCGCGCCGCGGGCCGTTCGTCAGCGGCGTGGCGCCGCTGCCGTCCGTGCCGGCCAGCCAGATCTGGGCGCGGTAGTCGTCCTCGGTCTCGTCCAGCAGCGTGTGGGTGAAGGCCACCTGAGCGCCGTTCGGAGAGATCTGCGTGTCGGCCAGCCAACGTATGCGGAAGAGATCGTCGGGCTGCATGCCGGGCAGGTTCTGGGCGTGGTGCTGAGTCATACCGCCTCCTCTGAGCCGCTGAGCCGCTGAGCCGCTGAACCGCGCGCATCCGGCGAACACGGGCCTCGTTCACCGAACGGTAAGAAAGTACCGCAGTGTGTAACGCCGCGCGACTAGTCTACGACTGAGGAAAGGGCGAGCGGCCGGTTGGCTGCTCTGGAGGAATTCAATGGCAGCTCCTGTTCGTCATGAACTCCCGCGCCACGAGTTCGAGCGCCAGGCTGCGGCCCGCTTCGCCGCGGGCGAGCGTCCGCAGGAGAGCGTACGCCGCGTTGTCGCCGGGCAAACCGTCTACGAAGCGGGCCAGGCCGCGGATACGCTCTACATTCTCGCCTCGGGGCGCGTGCACCTGCGGCGGCGGGCCGCCACCGGCGCCATGCTGACCACGGACCCGTTGAAGCCGGGCGCGCTCTTCGGCCTCGACGGCCTGGCTGGCCGCACCTACGGCGAGAGCGCCCTCGCCGTGCGCACCTGTCTCGTGCGCGCCGTGCCGCTGGCGCTGCTCGACCGCCTGCTCGCGCGCCAGCCGGGCTTCGCGGCAGGCATCATGGAGGCGCTGCTGCGCCGCCGCGCCGCCGCCGAACACATGGTGAGCCGTGCCGTCGTCGCCGGGGTGCCCGGCCGTCTCGCCGGCGCCCTGCTCGACGCGGCCGAGGAGGGAGCCGTCGTCGGACTCACGCGGCAGCAACTCGCCGAGGCCGCCTGGACCACGCGCGAGACGGCGACGCGCGTGCTCTATCACTTTGCCGACGAGGGCCTGGTGCAGATCGACGGCCGCCGCATCGAGCTGCTCGATCTCGGACGGCTGCGGGCGCTGGCGGCCGGCGCGCGGCCGATACTGCCCTCGGCGGCATAGTTTTTCATCCAATAGCGGCATGGCGGCGGCCCAACGTCGGCCTACGCTGGAGGGAAATGCCGCCGCAGCGGGCCGATCGCTGTCACGAGACGATTCGGCTGTCCTTTCCCCGCGGAGAGGGCGGGGTCTGCGCAGATCCAGTAGCCCTCAGCTACCCTTCCCGCGGGGACGGGACAGGTCTCGTGTACGGAACGAGGGGTAGGCGCGCCGCGCCCGGCACAAGGGAGGTACTCTTGGTAAACGCGCCGCAGACACCGGCAGCGAGACCCGCACCGGCAAACGACGGCCGTGGGGCAATGGTGACCGAGCTGCCGGAGGATCTGTATCTCGAAGTCACGAACCGCTGCAACCTGCGCTGCCGCACCTGTCCGCAATACTTCGGCATGGCCGAGCCTGCGGCCGACCTGACGATGGATCGCTTCCACACGCTGATCGCCCAGTTGCCGCGCCTTCGCCGCGTGGTGCTGCACGGTATCGGCGAGCCGCTGCTGAACCGGCACCTGCCGGAGATGGTGCGCGAGCTGAAGGCGCGCGGCGCCTACGTGCTCTTCAACAGCAACGGCCTGCTGCTGCGCGGCCGCTGGCCGGCCAAGCTGGTAGAAAGCGGCCTGGACGAGTTGCGCGTCAGCGTAGACGCCGGCTCGCCGGAGACGTATCAGAGCGTGCGCGGCGCCAACGGTTTCGCCCGCATCTTCGCCAACCTGCGCCTGTTGGCCGCCGCGAAGGCCGAACGCGAGGCGCTGACGCCCAAAGTCTCGCTGTGGATGACCGGCATGCACAGCAACGTCGGCGAGCTGCCCGCCCTGGTGCGCCATGCGGCCGCGAGCGGTATCGGCGAGGTCTATCTGCAACGGCTCGTCTTATCCGAGCGCGGCCTGGCCCGCGCCGATCAGTCGCTCTACGGTCACGCGGGCGATGCGGACGCGGCGGCGATCGCCGAGGCGGAGGCGCTGGCGCGGCAGCTTGGCGTGAGCCTGCGCGGCTCGGGCGAAGTGCGCCTCGCCGAGCAGATCGCCGGAGAGGACGGGCCGAACGCGCCGCGCCGCGCCTGCATGCGGCCGTGGAAGCTGATGTATGTCACGGCCAACGGCCAGGTGCTGCCCTGCTGCGTGGCGCCGTTCACCTCGGCGCCGTACGCCTCGATCGTGCTTGGCCACACGGCGCGGCAGAGCCTGCCCGAGATCTGGAACGGTGAGCGGTATCAAGCCTGGCGCACGGCTTTGCTCTCCGAGGACCGCCCGCCGGCTGCCTGCCGCGGCTGCGGCGCCGACTGGAGCCTGTGAGTGCAGTCCCCGCGGGTTCCCGCACGCCGCATCGTACTGCCGCGGCCGCCCGCGCCCGTGGCAAGCGTGCGTCTGCCCGAGAGCGCCGCGGCCGTCCGAGATCGGCGCCGCCTTCGCCTGGCGCGGCTCGACTGGCTGCTGCTGCTCGCGGTCGTGGCCACCGGCACGGCCTACGCGGTGTACGGGCTGCGCGTCTACCGCACGCTGCACGCCGCGGCCTTCGATCTCGCCTTCTTCGACCAGATCCTCTGGAACACGGCGCACGGCCGCTGGTTCGAGACGAGCTACGTCGCCTACAACTTCCTGGGCCAGCACTTCGAGCCGGTGCTGCTGCCCTTCGCCGCGCTGTACCGCCTGGGCGCCGGCCCGCAAACCCTGATCGTGGCGCAGGCGGCCGGCGCCGCGCTCGCCGCGCTGCCGCTCTACGCCGCGGGCCGCAGGCTGCTGCCGGCAGGCGCCGCGGCGCTGCTCGCCTGTGCTTATCTGCTGACGCCGGCGCTGCAACGCGGCGTCGATTTCGGTTTCCACCCGGACCTCTTCGAGCCGCTGGCGGCCTTCGGTGCCCTGGCCGCGCTGCTCTGGCGCCGCGACCGGCTCTTCCTGCTGGCGTTCGCCGCCCTGCTGCTGCTCAAGGAAGACGCCTTTCTCGTGGCGCTGGCGCTGGGCTGGATCGCGCTGCTGCGTGGCCGGCGCGGGCTGGGCCTGGCGGCGATGGCGGCGGCGTTGCTCTGGGGGGCGCTGGTGCTGGGCGTGGCGATGCCGGCGCTGCGGCACGGCGCCGGCAGCGACCTGGCCGAGCGTTACGGCTATCTCGGCTCGCAGCCGGCCACGATCCTGAGCGGCGCCCTGTCGCATCCCGATCGTGTGCTCAGCCAGCTCGCGGCGCCCGCTCCGGCTACGGCGGCCTTCGGGCTTTTGGCGAGCTTCGCCCTGCTGCCGCTGTTGGCGCCGGAAATCCTGCTCGCCGCCGTTCCGGCCGCGCTCGTCGGTCTGCTCTCCACGCACCCGCCGCAACGCTCGCTCGACCTGCAGTACGGCGCCCCGGTACTCGCGCTGATTGCGATCGCGGCGTTGTTCGGCGCGGCGCGCGGCGCGGCCTGGCTGCAGAGGCCGGGTCCGCGTACAACGCGCTGGCCGGCGCACCGCTTGCGAGCTAATGCGGCCAGCGCCCTGGCCGCGGGCGCGCTGTGCGCGGCGCTTGCGGCCGGCTTCCTGCGCGGGCCGTTTCCGCCCGAGCGCGACGCGGCCGGCTGGCGCTTCGCCGATGACGGATCGGCGGCCGCGCTGGCGCGCGTCGCGCGATTGATTCCGGCCGATGCGACGCTCAGCGCCCAGACCGGGCTGGCACCGCACCTCTCGCAGCGGCGCGTGCAGTGGGAGTTTCCCCGGCTGAACGAGGCGGAGTACGTGATCGTGCAGGACGGTGGCATCCGCTCGTCGCAGTCCGTGCTCGCGGGCTACGACCAGGCGCTCGCGGCGCTGCCGGCGCGCGGCTACGACCAGATCGCCATCGACGGTCCACTTCGGCTCTTTCGCCGGCAGCTGAAAGGCGGGCGCTGATGCAGGTCGTGGCGGTGATCCCGGCACTGGACGAAGAAGGCGCGATCGGCGCCGTCGTGCGTGCCCTGCCGCGCGATCTGGTGCAGCGCGTGATCGTGGTCGACAACGGCAGCCGCGACGGCACCGCCGCGGCCGCGCGTGCCGCGGGCGCCGAGGTCGTGTCCGAGCGGCGGCGGGGCTACGGCTTCGCCTGCATGGCGGGCGTGACCGCCGCGCCGGAGGCGGAGGTTTTCCTCTTCCTCGACGGCGACGGCAGCGATTTTGCGGAAGACGCGGGCGAGCTGCTGGCGCCGATCCTGGCGGGCGAGGCTGACCTGGTGCTCGGCTCGCGCGAGCGCGGCGGCATGGCGGGCGGTGCGCTGCCGCTGCAGGCACGGCTGGGCAACCGGCTGGCCGCCTGGCTGATCGGCCGGCTCGACGGCGCCCGCATCAGCGACCTGGCGCCGTTCAAGGCGGTGCGCGCGGAGGCGCTGCATTCGCTTGGCCTGCGCGAGCGCACCTACGGCTGGACGATCGAGCTGATCGTGCGCGCCGCCCGAGCCGGCATGGCGATCGAGGAGCGGCCGGCGCGCTACCGGGCGCGGCTGGCGGGTGAAAGCAAGGTGAGCGGCACCCTTTCCGGCACGCTGCGCGCGAGCGTTCGCATCCTGCTGACGCTGGCTCGGCTACACTGGCCGTACGCAAGGATGCGACGGGGGCATCGCGCCGGGCCGGAAGCGCGAGCGGACCGGGCTGGTGTGCGGAGCCTGAGACGATGACGCAAACCGTGCTGGTGGTCGATGACGAGGCGATGGTCACAGAAGTCGTCGGCAAGTATCTGCGCCGCGAGGGCTACGAGGTCGTCTGCGTGGGCGACGGCGACGCGGCGCTGGCCGCGGCTCAGCAGCACCGCCCCGATCTGGTCGTGCTTGACCTGATGCTGCCGCGCGTCGACGGCCTGGAGGTCTGCCGCAAGCTGCGGGCGCGCTCGCAGGTGCCGGTGATCATGCTCACGGCCAAAGGCGAGGAGCTGGACCGGATCATCGGCCTTGAGCTGGGCGCGGACGACTACATTCCCAAGCCGTTCAGCCCGCGCGAGCTGGTCGCCCGCGTCAAGGCCGTGCTGCGCCGCGCCGCGTCGGTGCAGCGCCCGGACGGCGAGCGGCTGGACTTCGGCGAGCTGGCGATCGACGTTCCGGGGCGGGTGGTCTGGCTGCGCGGCCAGCGCGTGGAGCTGACGGCGAAAGAGTTCGACCTGCTGCATTTCCTCGCCGGCTCGGTGGGCAGGGCCTTCACCCGCGAGGAGCTGCTCAACAAGGTCTGGGACTACGAGTACTTCGGCGACGCCAACACGGTGACGGTTCACGTGCGCCGGCTGCGCAGCAAGATCGAGACGGACCCGGCGCGGCCGGCCTACGTGAAGACGGTGTGGGGCATTGGCTACAAGTTTGAGGCGTAGCGACCGCGCGCTGCGGCTGCTCGGGGCGGCGCACGGCGTGCTGCCGCGGGCGGGGCTGGCCGCGGCGGCGACCGGCGGGCTCGGTCTGCTGCTTGCCGGCCTGGCGATCGCGGCGCGCGCGGGCGGCGAGGGCCACGACGTGCTCCTGCTGGCGCTGACAATGGCGGCCTCGGGGCTGGGCTCGCTGGCGCTGGCGATCGTGCTGGTACGCCTCGCCGAGCAGACGCCGCGCATCGGCCTGGCTGCGCGCCTGCTGATCCCCGGCGCTCTGGCGATCGTGGTCGTCTCGGTGAACGTCTGGTTCACCGCCTCGATGATGTTCATCTCCCATAAAGACTCGATCGTGCTCGCCGTGCTGCTGGGCTACGCGGCCGTGCTGGCCGTGGCTGCCTCCTCGGCGCTGGCCGGCTCGATCACCTCCGGCCTGGCGCGGCTCACCGATGCCGTGCAGCGCATGGCCGGCGGCGAGTTAGGCGTGCGCGTGCCCGTGCGCACCGCCGATGAGATCGGGGCGCTGGGTGAGGCCTTCAACCAGATGGCCGGCCAGCTCGCGCAGGCCGAGCGCTTGCGCCTGGAGATGGAGACCGCGAGGCGGCATCTGCTGGCCGCTGTCTCCCACGACCTGCGCACGCCGCTCTCCGCCATCCGCGTGATGCTGGAGGCGATCGAGGACGGCGTCGTGGACGACGCGGAGACGATCGAGCGCTATCACCACGCGATGCAGGGCGAGGTCGCGCGGCTCAGCGGGCTGATCGACGACCTGTTCGAGCTGAGCCAGATCGAGGCCGGCGTCGTCGGCTTGCGCCGCGAGCGGGCCGACATCGGCGACCTGATCACGGAGACGGCCGAGGCCATGCGCGCCGAGGCCGAACGTGCCGGCGTGCGGCTCTGCTCCGAGTTCTCCGAGGCGCTGCCGCCGATCAGCGTCGACATGCAGAAACTGCACCGCGTGCTCGGCAACCTGCTGGCCAACGCCGTGCGCCACACCCCCGCCGGCGGCAGCGTGCGCCTGGGCGCGGCGGCGGATGCGGCCACGCTCGCGATCGTCGTGGCGGACAGCGGCGAAGGGATCGCCGCGGAGGACCTGCCGCACGTGTTTGAGCGCTTCTACCGCGGCGACAAGTCGCGCTCGCGGGCCGGCGGCGGCGCCGGCCTGGGCCTGGCGATCGCACGCGGCCTGGTGCAGGCGCACGGCGGCCAGATCGACGTGCAGAGCACGCCCGGCGCCGGCGCAACCTTCACCGTGCGGCTGCCGCTCGATTCCGCGGCGGGCTAAAGCCGGCTATTCAACGGGTTCGGCGGGCTGTGAGCCGGAGCCCCGGCGCCGCGGCGCCCGCCGCGCGGGCGCCGGCGCTCCCTCGGCCGATTCGTCTCCGCCACTGGCGGGACGCGCTGCGCGGCCGCGGCGGCTGGGGCGGCGCGGCAGCTCAGGCTCGGCGCCCATCACCGCCGCCTCCACGATCTGCGGCGCGAACTCGGCCGCTTCGCTCACCGTCGCGGCCGGCGGCTGCGGCGGCTCGTCGTAGGTGGGTGCTTCCTCTTCCGTGCCCGCCACCTGCTCAGGTCGCAGGAAGCGGCCCGGCCGGCGACCGCCGTTCGCCTCGTAGCGGTCGTCGGGCGGACGCGGGAAGCGCGCCGCCGCTTCAGCGGGTACCGCCTCGGCTTCCCCGCGCAGCGACGCCAGGCGCTCGGCCCGCGCCGCCTCGATCCGCGCCCGCTCCTGACGGGTCGCCTCGCGGCGCTCAGCGTCAAGGCGACCCGACTCCTGCCGCGCGGCCTCGGCGCGGGCGGCTTCCAGGCGGGCCGCCTCGATGCGGGCGCCTTCGGCCTGGGCGGCGGCGGCTACTTCGGCGTCGTCGGCCACGCGGAAGCGGAACGCCCACGGTCCTCCGACGGCCCGCGGCCCTTCGCCGGGGCGGAAACTGCGCAGCAGCGCGATGGAGAGGCCGCAGTGGCCGCCGCTGCTCGCCAGGTCGAGGCGGAAGCCGACGTCGAAGCGAGCGGTCTGCATGTGCGCGGGCGTCACTTCCTCAAGCGTGGAGTAGCCCCAGAAGCGCCGCACCTGCGTGCGCAGCGGCCGCTCGTCGGGGTCGAGCGCGATCAGGTCGGACTCGTTGAGCAGCAGCTCGCCGGCGGTGTGGCGCGGCGCCTGCGCGTGCACCCGCACGATCACCGCCCCGTTCGCCTGGCGTTGCGCCCAGGGGATGCTGACGGTGATACCGTTCGCCTCCTCGGTCAGCGATAGCGGGTAGGTGCGAATATCCGAGTCGTTCATCTGCTGCTCCGGCGTGGTTACGAGAGATGGGGACATGGCGAAAGGAGGCCAGGGAAACGGCGCCGCGTGTGCGCGGACCCGTCATACAGAATACCGCGCGGCGGCCATGCTACCATAGGTTGCGTTGGCCCCGTCGCACCGAAAGGTGGCGGCGGGCGTGCAGCGATTTTCTGCGACGAGCCGTTGATGACGACACGGGTGGCCTACCAGGGCGTGCCGGGCGCCAACAGCGAGATCGCCACGCTCGGTTACTTCGGCGAGGGTGTCGAGCCGGTGCCAACGCCCTCGTTTGCGGCGCTGTTCGAGAGCGTTCTCGCCGGCCAGACGGATTTCGGCGTGCTGCCGATCGAAAACTCGCTGGCCGGCAGCGTGATCGACAGCTACGACCTGCTGATCGAGCGGCCGGTGTTCATCGTCGGCGAGCTCTATCAGCACGTGCGCTACCAGTTGTTGGCATTGCCCGGCGTGAAGCTGGAGGACGTGCGCCGGGTCTACTCGCACCCGCAGGCGCTGGCGCAGACCGCCGACTACCTGCGTGCCCACCCCTCAATGGAGCCGGAAGCCGCCTTCGATACCGCCGGCGCCGCCAAGCTGGTCGCCGATCGCGGCCTGCGCGACGCCGCCGCGATCGCGCCGCGGCTGGCCGGCGTGCGCTACGGCCTGGAGCCGCTGGCGACCGACATTCAATCGCACGCCGACAACTTCACGCGCATGGTCGTGCTCTCCCGCGCCGAGCAGGAGCCGCCGGACGACGGTGTGGTGAAGACCTCGGTGATCGCCGGTTTGCGCCACGAGCCCGGCTCGCTGGCGACGCTCTTGGGCGTTCTGCAAGGCGCCGGCATGAACCTGACCAAGATCGAGTCGCGGCCGATCGTCGGCAAGCCCTGGGAGTATCTCTTCTACCTCGACTGGGAGGGGCGGCTGGAGGGGGCCGCGCTTGAAGAAGCTCGCCGCGTCACCACCCTGTGGAAGCGGCTGGGCGTCTACGCCCGCGGCTCGCGCATCGAAGCGCACTGAGCGCGGCGCGCGACTCCCGCGACAAGCCCGTGAGCCGGTGCTCGCCCGTGCATCCTTCCCGCCCGGAGCCACGATGGACTTTCGTTCTGCGGTTCGCCACCCCGCTCGAAGCCTGCCTGTCCTCGCTTTCAGCCTCGCACTGCTCTGCACCGGCCGCGTGTCCGCGCTCGTGGCGCACGCCCAGCCGCCGGCGCTCGAGCTCAGCGCCGTCCGCACCGCCGCGCTGGCTCGCCCAGAGTCGGCCGCGCCGGCCGGCCGCACGCTCGCCGTGGCGGAGGTGCCGCCGGCCGACCTGATCGAGGGCCAGGCGACCGTCACCTTCGCCGGCGATGTCGACGCCGCCGAGGCGGGGGATCGCGTCGCCACACTCGGCGGCTCGGTGATCTCCATGATCCCGCGGCTCAATGTCTACCGCGTGGCGCTGCCGCCGGGCGAGAGCGTCGAGGCCGGGATCGCGGCCCTCTCGGCGCTGCCAGGCGCGCGGCGCGCCGAGCCGCTCACGCGGCTGCACAACGACTTCCACCCCAACGATCCGCTGTACGAGCCCTATCAGCCGTACCTGCCGCTGATCCACGCCGAGCAAGCATGGGACATGCAACAGGGCGACTCGCGCATCACCGTCGCCGTGCTGGACTCGGGCATCGACATCACGCACCCCGACCTCGCCGGGCAGATCTGGACGAATCCCCGCCCCGGCGCCTGGGGCTGCGGCGACGATGAGCACGGCTGCAACTTCGTCGATCCGCAGGATGTCGACGCCTCCTGCCCGAACTACGATCCGGACCCGGAGCCGAATCCCGACATTCGTCCCTACCTCTATCACGGCACCTTCGTTGCCGGCATCATCGGCGCGGCGACGAACAACGGCATCGGCGTCGCCGGCATCTCGCCGCACGTCTCGATCATGCCGGTGCGCGTCGGCGACTGTGTGCGTCCGCTCGACATGGCGCTGGCGGCGGGGCTGATCTATGCGACGGACAACGGCGCCTGGGTCGTCAATATGAGCATTGGCGGCACCTGCCTGCCGGCGCCGAGCTACCTGATCGACGCAATCGCCTACGCGGAGCAGCACAACGTTGTCGTGGTCGGCGCCGCGGGCAACTCCGGCTCGTCCTGTGTCGACGCGCCGGCCAACGTCGACGGGGTGATCGCGGTCGGCGCGGTCTCGCCCGGCGGCCAGACGCGCGCCTCGTTCAGCAGCTACGGTCCCGAGATCAGCGTGGTGGCGCCCGGCCAGCGCATCACCAGCACCGTGCCGCAGACTGGCCGCCAGGCGCCGCGCGACCTCTACGATCAGCAGGACGGGACCTCGTTCGCCGCACCGATGGTCGCCGGCCTCGCGCACCTGCTGCTCTCGCAAGACAGCCTGCTCACACCCGACCTGGTGCGCCGCCTGGTGGAGCGCGGCGCCGTGCCGCTGCCGCCGGGCGCAACGCCTGGGTGGTCGGGCGCCGGCCGCATCGACCTGGCGGCCTCGCTGCGGCTCGTCCCGGCCGGCTTCTACGGCGCGGTCAGCGCCGGCGGCGCGCCGCTGCCGGACGGGACACCGGTGGCCGCGTTCGTCAACGGCCGGCCCTGCGGCCAGACGACGACCTACAGCAGCGCCGGCGGCTCGGCCTACGTACTCTATGTCTCGGCGGCAAGCGACGTGCCCGGCTGCGGCGTCGCCGGAGCGACGGTCACGTTCACCGTCGGCGGACAGCGCGCGGGCGGCGGCGTCTGGCGGCCGGCCGCCATCGCGCAGGATCTCGCGGTTGGCGCGGCCGCCGAGCCGGCGCAGTTGCAGGGCGCCGGCGTCTCGCGAAACTCAACCGCCCAGCCTGCCGTCGCCGGCCCAACAGCGGCGGACTGGCGGCTGCGGCTGCACGCGCCGCTCGCGTAGGCCGGCGCTACGCCGCGCCGTGCCAGACGGCCATGTGCTGGTGCACCGTCTCCGGATAGGAGCCGGGGCCGTAGTAGTGGTCGTAGAACGCCGTCTCCAGGTGGTGCGCCTGCACCCAGACGCCCGGCGCCACGGGCGGAATCGTCGCCGGGAAGTGGCCGTAGCGCCGCACGCAGTAGGCGTAGAGGGCGATGGCCGCTTCGACGGCCCGCTCGCTGGTGCGCGGAATCTGGTGGTCGACGGAGAGGCGCGGCGCAAACGGCGTCTCCGCGCCGGCGTAGGCGCCGCCCTCGCCCCACTTTTCGTCGAGGATCGCCTGCACCGCCGCCTCCGGCCCGCTCACGTAGGGCGCCACCAGCGGCTCGAACACCCCGTCCAGGCCGAGCGGCCGGCCCGCCTCGAAGCGGAAGCCGAGCGCGCCGAGCAGCGCGGCCGCGCGCGGCGCGGAGAAGAGCCAGCCGCCCAGGCCGATCGCCTGCAGCGCCAGGTAGATATTCTCGCCCATCAGCGCCGGCTCGACGCCGACGAGATCGGTGAAGACGCCGCGCTCGATCTCTCCCAGGTCCAGTACGCGCTCATGGTTCAGCCAGGAGAAGCCCTTCAGCGGCTCCTCGGCATAGCGTGTGTCAACGATGTAGTAGTTGTGCGGATCGTCCAGGTACATCAGCAGGTTGTTGATCAGCCCGCGCGTCAGGTCGGAGACGGGCATGAACACCGTGCTGCCCGGCACGTTCACGTCCCAGTGGTTGAAGGCGGGCATGATCGGCGCCTGCCGCGGGATCTCGACCCGATGGTCGAGCACGTGGATGCGGTGGCGGCGCACGCCATCGACGGCGCAGGCCAGGGCGTCCGGCTGCCCGCGCGACGGCAGATGGCGGCGCACGGCGATCAGCGAGGTCTGCTCGTCGTCGGTCATGAATAGCTGCGCCGCCTGGATGCCGCAGGGCGAGGCGCCGGTGCGTCCCGCAAAGGCGGCCAGGGCGTTGCCCCCGGTGGGCCGGCCGCCACGGTCGGCGTACGACCAGTCGCCGAGCTGCAGGCCGGAAAGGCCGGTGCCCGCCGCGGCCAGCAGATCCTGCTCGACGGCGCTGAGCGGCAGCGGCGGCGTCGCGGAACGCCAGGCGGTCGGACCGCCCGGCAGCTCGGCGCCCACGGCGAAACGGCGGGCGCGCCGCGAGAGGATCGCGTCGTACAGCGGATAGCGCAGCGCCGTTTCGATCGCGGCGGCCGCGCCGGAGGGCAGCGCGAGGCCGTCCAGCGTTGGCTCGGCCTGCGACGCATCGTCTCGCTTCGTCGTGCTGGTCATCTTGGCCTCCCCGCGGCATCGGCGCGGACGGCCCGGAGCCTGTCACCCGCGGCACGCCGCCCGGTTTCCACCGTATGCCCGGCCTCCGCCTCTCGCAAGCGGCGCGATCACGCTCAATGTCCGAGGCTAAGCGCGATGGCGAGCGAGCCGCTGAGCAGCAGCACCGGCGTGAGCACCAGTCCCCAGCGGGCAAAGTCGCGGGCACGGACCGCAACGCCGCGCCGGCGCAGCAGCAGCAGCCAGAGCAGCGAGGAGAGCGAGCCGAGCACGGTGAGGTTCGGGCCGATGTCGCTGCCCAGCAGCGTGCCGTAGAGCAATGCCGGGTGACCAGGGCCGGCCGCGTGCAGGGCCGAGAGCATCACCGCGCCCATCGGCAGGTTGTTGATCAGGTTCGCGCCGGCGGCGCTGATCGCGGTGGCGCCGACCACGCCGGCGAGCGGGCCGTGCCGGTCGAGTGTGAGCAAGGCACTGGCGAGCTGAGCGGTGAGGCCGCCGCGCTCCAGAGCGCGGACCAGCACCAACAGGCCGGCGACGAAGGGCAGGATCTCCCACGGCGCCCGCGTGAAGCCGCGGGCCGGCATCCAGCCCGCGATCAGCGCCACCGCTGCCAACGCGGCCCCGGCCACGAGCACCGGCACGCTCACCGGCCAACCCATATGCGAGGCGACGAGATAGGCGACGGCCAGCGCTGCCAGGCCGCACAGGGTGACGCGAAATCCGGCGCGGTCTGTGACCGTCTGCGAGAGCGCCGGCAGCTTCTGCGTGTCGAAGCCGCCGGCCAGCCTCCGGCGGAAGCCGAACCAGAGCAGGCCGATCGTCACGGCGATCGACAGCAGACTCGCGGGCAGCGTCGCCAGCAGATAGCTGTGCAGCCGCACGCCGTCCGTGCCGAGCACGAGCACGTTGAGCGGATTGCTGACGGGCAACGTCAGCGAGGCGCTGTTGGCGATGAAGGCGCAGGCCAGGGCGAAGGGCAGCGGCGGCACCTCGACCGCCTGCGTCAGGGCCAGCACGGTCGTGGTCAGCAACAGGGCGGTGGCGTCGTTGGAGAGCAGCGTGGTCAGCAGCACGCCGGCGAGGCAGAGGTTGAGGAAAAGCCGCGTGCAACTGCCACGGGCGCGCCGCGCCGCGGCCAGCGCCGTCCACTGGAAGATCCCGGCGTCTTCCGCCACGCGGCAGACCAGCAACAGCCCAACGAAGAAGAGCAGCACGTTCCACTGCGCGGCGACCGCCTGCCAGGCTTGCGCGGCGCTGACCGCACCGCAGGCGACGGCCAGCAGCGCACCCAGGCTGGCGGCTGCACCCTCCGAGAGGCCGCACGGGCGGATCAGTACCGCGGCGATGGTGACGGCGAAGAGGCAGATGGCGATCGCGTCGCGCGGCACGTATGCTCCGATGCTGGGACGGGGCCTGAGCACAGCCTACCGTGCGGCCCTCACCTCATGTCACATACCCCTCTCCCACTCGTTGCACGACGGGCGCGGGGCGACCGGGTCTGGAGCGCTCCGGGGCCGGCACGGAAAACCGTTCCCCCAGCCGCCCCGCGGGCCGTATGCTGCTCGCGGCCGGCAGGCAGACGCCGGCGGCGGAGCGGGCAGGCGTGGATGATCTGACCTTCGGTCTCAATCGGCGGCCGTTCGGCTCGGCAAAGCAGTTGTCGGACACCGTCCGCCGCGAGGAGGCGCTGGGCTTCGATTACGCCTGGTTTCCCGACTCGCACCTGCTCCGACCGGACGCCTTTATCCTCGCCGCGCTCACCCTGCAGGCGACCGAGCGGCTGCGCGCCGGTCCGCTGCTCGCCAATCCGATCACCCGCCACCCGGTGACGCTGGCCAGCGCCGCCGCCACGCTGGGCGTGATCGGCCCCGGCCGCGCGGCGGTCGGCATCGGCGCGGGCGACACGGCCGTCTCCACGATCGGCGAGCGGCAGGCGAAAGTCGGGGAGGTGCGCGCGACGATGCAGCTCGTGCGCCGGCTGCTCGAAGGTGAGGCGCCGGACCTCGGTTCGCGGCTGCCGGCGCGGCGGCTGGGCACGCGCGGCAAGGCCGAGATCTGGGGCGCGGCCAGCGGCCCGCGCGCCGCGAAGGCCGCCGGCGCCGCCGCCGATGTGATCGTGCTGCGCTGCGGCCTGCATCCGGCGAATCTCAACGCGCTGGCGGATGCGGCCGAGGCGGGCGCCCGCGAGGCCGGCCGCAATCCCGCCGCCCTGCGCTTCGGCGCGGTCGTGCACACGCTGCTTGAAGATGATGCGGACTGGGCCGCCGCCCAGGCGCGCATCGTCGCCGCCGGCTTCTATGAGCTGACCGCGCAAAGTTGGCAAAGGCCCGGCTTCGCCTGGAACGGCCCGCCGATCCAGGCGCTGGCGGCGCAGGTCTACCCCGATATCGTGCACGCCGAAGACGTGCCCGCGGCAGCGGCGCTGACGGCGTTCGTCACGCCCGAAGTCGCCGGCTGGTTCGCGCTTGCCGGCGACGTGGCGCAGGTGGCGAACGGTTTGCGGCGCGTGCGCGAAGGCTTTCCGCGGCTGTGGCACGTGATTCCGCAGCCGTTGACCTGGAAGCGCGACTTTCCCGATCGTGTGGCCGCCGTCATGCAGAAACTCCGCGGCTGAGTGAACCGTGGCCACCCTTGCCCGCGTATAACCATGAGAAGCGTGGTAGGATGCCGATGCCACACACCGGGGCGTGACGGGGACGACGCGCACGTCACGCTCGCGTTGATTCGCGTATGGGCGCGTGCTACGATCCAGCCGGAGTGCGGCGCCGGAAGCGAACGATCGCCGGGGGCGCGGGGTCGAAGAGGAGCGGTTTGCGATGGACTTTTTTGCCAATCCTGTGCATCTCATACTGCTGATCGTCGTGATCGTGCTGCTGTTCGGCGCCAACAAGCTTGGCGATGTCGGCGGCGCCCTCGGCAAGAGCATCCGCGAGTTCAAGAAGGAAGCCGGCCGCGACGACGAAATCAGCGCCGCCCGCAAGGCGGCCCAGACGCCGCCGGCCGGTCCCACCGCCGGCTACAGCGTTCCCCAGCCGCCGGTGAGCGGCTACGCCGCCGCGCCGCAGCCGCCGACGCCGGCCTATGTGCCGCCCGCGCAGGCTGCCCCGCCCGTGGCGCCCGCCGCGGAGCCGCAACGGCGCATGGAGTACGCCCCCACGGAGTACCGGCCTGAGACGCCGCAGGCGCCAAGCGCCTCCAGCAACGGCACCGCGCCGGAGTACCGCGGCGGCTAACGCCTTCAGCGGGCGACAAGACACAAACAGACGGCCCCGTCGCTGCGACGCGGGCCGTCTTCGTCGTTTGGCTGGAACTGCGGCTTCCCTCAGTGGCGGCGCATGACGCGGTCGTAGATCAGCGCCAGCAGCACGATCAGCACCGCCAGCCCGGCGAGCGCCACGCCCTGCTTCGGATTGGAGCGGAAGGCGATGGCGATGATCAGCGCGAAGCCGGCGCCGGCCGCCCCCCACCACAGACGCCGCACTACGGCTTGTCCCCGCCGCCGCTCTTCGAGCCGGCAGAGGGCGCAACGCACGGCGGGCGCCCCGCCGCTTGCACGGGCCAGGCGCGCCGGACCCGACTCGTGCAGAGACCCCGCGTGGCGGCGGCACAGCGTTCGCCGGCAGCTGGCGCAGGGCACGGCGCCCGGCGCCTCGCAGCCGGCCACGGCACAGCCCAGCGTCGGCGCCGCCGGGCGGCCATTCGCCGCGCGGCGTTGCTGCCGGCGGCTCAAGCGGGCTTCGCTGACGGCCACGTGCGTGTGTTCCTTTCAAGCAAGGTTGGCCCGGCCCTTGCGCACGGTCAGGCGGCGCCGGCTAGCCACCGGGGGCAGCCGAGGGCGCCTCGAAGCCGTTGCGCTGGTGGCTGCCGTCGCAGAACGGCTTGTTGCCGGAGCCTCCGCAGCGGCAGAGCGCGATGCGCGGGCGGTCGCTCTTGTATTCCTTGCCTTCGATGTCTACGACCGTCAGCGGGCCTTCGATGATGTACGGTCCGTTGGGCCGCACCACCACGCGCGTCTCATCTGCCATCGCTCGCCCCCGATTCGCGCATCGTATCCACGGCGCCGGCCGGCCCCGGCGCCGCCACAGCATAGCATTCCCGCTTCATTCAACGAACCACGAACAACGCACGACGGATTCCGAACCTACGGCTGTGTGCGGATGCGGCGTGTGGCTATACTGCGAGCGGTGCGCCACGCCTGAGACGCGGCAACGGCGCCCGACGAAGCGGCGATGGCCGAAGCGGCAGCGGCACTCTCGGCTCTCGGCAGCGTCCTGCGTGCGGCGCGGGAGGCGCACGGACTGAGCCGTGCCGCGTTGGCCGCGCGGGCCGGCTGCACGCGCCAGTACGTCGAGATGCTGGAGAGCGGCGACCGCGCACACCCGCGTGCCGCGATGCTGGCCTCGCTGGCGGCGGCATTGGCGTTGACCGAGGAAACCCGCGCCGGTCTGTTCGCCGCCGCCGGTGCGGCGCCGCCGGCCTCCGCGCCGGTCGTCAGCGAGCCGGCCACCGCCCTGGCCTCGGCGTTCGCACGGACGCAGCCGTATCCGGCGCTGGTCCTCGACCCGTGCTGGAGCTTGCTGGACTGGAACGGGCTGCTGCCGGCGGCGTTTGAGGTCTACCCGGCGCGGCTGCCGGTCGAAAGCTCAAACCTGCTGCGCCTGCTCTGCGCGCGCGAGCTGCGGTCGCGCGTGCTCAACTGGGACGAGGCGGCGCCGGCGCTGGTGGCCCGCTTCAAGCGGGAGACACGCAGCCTCGCGCACGATCCCGCGCTGCAGCAGACGCTGCGCGAGCTGCGCACGCTGCCCGGCTTCGCCTCGCTCTACCGGTCGGCACGGGCAGATCTCGACCCGGCCGCGCGCCTCCTCGGTCTGCAGCACCGGCGCTTCGGCCCGCTCTGGCTGGCGTGGCTGCTGGCCGCGTTCGCGCAGCAGCGAGAGCCGCGCCTGCTGGTCTTTCTGCCCGCCGACCGCGCCAGCGCCGCCGCGCTCGAACAGTTGCGCGCCGAGCAGGGAGGAAGGGGCTGAGCGCCGCTGCCGGCAGGAGGATGTGCCGGATGCGCATGGCCGGCATGATTGAGGCGCAGGCTATCGCGCCTGCAGGACAGCAGGGAGGGAGCGATGGCGCGATCGCGGGTGCTGATCGTCGGCGCGGGCTTCGGCGGCCTGAACGCAGCCAAGCGGCTGCGCCGGCTGCCGGTTACCGTCACCTTGCTCGATCGGCACAACTATCACACCTTCACGCCGCTGCTCTACCAGGTCGCCACCGCGGGCCTGGAGCCAGAGGAGATCGCGCACGCCGTGCGGCCGATCCTGGGCCGCGCCCGCAACCTGCGCTTCCGTGTGACCGAGGTGACGGGCGTGGATCTCGACGCGAGGACGGTGCGGACCTCTGCCGGTGCGCTCGACTACGACTACCTGATCCTTGCCGCGGGCAGCACGAGCAACTTCTTCGGCATCGACACCGTGCGCCGGCAGGCGCTGGGGCTGAAGGACATCGACGAGGCCCTGGCGCTGCGCAACCACGTGCTGCGCCGCTTCGAAGAGGCCGCCTGGGAACACGATGCCGCGCGCCGCGCGATGCTGCTCACCTTCGTGGTGGTCGGCGGCGGGCCAACCGGCGTGGAGTTCGCCGGGGCGTTGCAAGAACTGATCCGCCACACGCTGCGCCACGACTTCCCCGGCCAGGAGCTGGCGCCGGCGCGCGTGATCCTGATCGAGGCGACGGAGAGCCTGCTCAGCGCCTTCAAGCCGCGACTGCGCCGCTACGGCCTGCGGGCGCTGCGCAAAAAGGGCGTCGAGGTGCGGCTGAACACCGCCGTGGAGAGCCTTGACGGAGCGCTGCTGCGGCTGCGCGGCGGCGGCGAGATCCGCACGGGCACGGTGATGTGGGCGGCCGGCGTGCGCGCCGCGGACCTCGTGGCCGGCGTGCCGGCGCCCAAAGGAAAGTCCGGCCGCATCGAAGTCGATGGCTGCCTGCGGTTGAAGGACCACCCCGAGGTCTTCTGCATCGGCGATATGTCGATCGCCGGCGCGGGTGGCGAGCCGCTGCCGATGCTGGCGCAGGTGGCGATACAGGGCGCCGCGAGCGCGGCGGACAACATCGCCCGCGACCTGCGCCGCGAGCCGCCGCGGCCGTTCGTGTACCGCGACAAGGGGATCATGGCCACGATCGGGCGCAACGCGGCCGTGGCACAGGTCGGCCCGCTCGCCCTCACCGGCTTCATCGCCTGGCTGATGTGGTTGGCGCTGCACATCGTGATCCTGATCGGCTTCCGCAATCGCCTGCTCGTGCTGGTGAACTGGAGCTGGAACTACCTGACCTACGATCGCGGCGTGCGCCTGATCATCGGCAGGCCGGGCGAGCCGGCGGCCGTCGAAGGCACACGGCGCCCCTGATGCGGCTGGCGGCCTCGGCATGCCGACAACGGCGCCACCGTGCGGCTCCAAGATTTCGCTGGATATTCTTAAAGTCAATATTGACTTTCTTCACGATCGGATTGAAGATGACTAGTGTGAAGGAGGTGAGCGATGCATCCCGTTCCGACGCAGTGCCCGGTCTGCGGCCAGGAGCCGCGGGTCACCCGGTTGCATTGCGACAACTGCGGCACGGCGGTCGAGGGCGTGTTCAGCCTCGGCGCCTGGCAGCGGCTGAATCGCGATCAGCTCGCCTTCGCCGAGGTGTTCATCAAGCGCCGCGGCAAGATCAAAGACGTCGAGGACGAGCTGGGCGTCTCCTATCCGACCGTCGTCGCCCGCCTGAACGAGCTGCTGGCCGCGATGGGCTTCGACAGCTCCGGCGCTCCGCCGCCGGAAGAGCCGGAGACCAACGGCCGCGGCCCGCAGCGCCAGCAGATCCTGGACGAGCTTGCGGCCGGCAGCATCAGCGCCACCGAAGCCGCGCAGCGTCTGCGCGAGCTGTAAGCGCGGGCGGCGCGGGCTCGATGCCAGCCGCGCCGAAATCGCAGCGACAGTCCCCGTTTCGGGGTGAGCAGGGGCCCTCCCCTTCGGACCATCGGAGACGCCCGAACAAGCGCGGCAGCCCCGCCGCGAAATCGCATCGGCCGTAGGCGGCGTCACATTCGGGGGTGAGAGTGGACGTGCCCCCTATGACCATCGGAGATACCGGGGTGACCGTGAAGGCCACCAGTGAAATCCACACGCAGTCACCATTTTTGGGGGTGAGAGGGGCGCGCCCCCTATAACCATCGGAGATCTGAAATGAACGACCTGGGAGAGTTTCTCGAACGGCTCGGCCGGCGGTTGGAGCGGCTGGACCGTCCCGGCCGCTTCGGCTGGAACCTGGCGGACGATGAGGATGAGCCTGTGGAAACGATTGAACGTGAGCTGGTGTTCGGCGAGGCGCCGGCGCTGCGCCTGAACGCCGGCATGATCAGCGTCTCGGTGCGACCCGTGGCGCCCGGCGAACGCGCCCGTCTGGTGCTGCGCGGACGCCGTGCCAACGAAGAGCAGGTCGAGATCGGCAGCGGCGAGGACGGCGCCATCACCGTGGATGTGCATCCACGCCATAGCTGGCAGACGGTGGACTTCCGCCCCTGGCGCGTGCGCGAAAATGGCTTGCAACTCGAAGTGTTCGTGCCGCAGGGCATCCGGCTGCAGGCCCGCGTCGAAGCCGGCCGCATGAGCGTCGCCGATCTGCACGACTCCGAGTTTGACCTGCGCACGGACGCGGGCAAACTGCGCGTCAGCGACTGCAACGGACGCATGCGCATCGCCTCCAGCGCCGGCAAAGTCGAGCTGGAGCGCATCGCCGGCACGCTGGACGCGCGCACCGACGCGGGCGCTGTTCACGCAACCGACGTCCGCCTGACCGGCGACAGCAGCCTGCGCGCCAGCGCCGGCAGCCTGCGCGTCTACGGCCTGCGGTTGCTCTCGGGCAACCATGTCGTGGAGACGAGCCTGGGCAGCGTGCGCCTGGGCCTGGCGCCCGACGCGCCGGTGCGCATCGAAACCCACGTCTCGCTGGGTTCCGTCGACAACCGCGCCGGCCCGGGTCCGGAAGACGCGCCGGCCCACTTGAAGGTCAGCAGCGAGCTCGGCTCCGTGCGCATCCGCCTCGAAGAGGCGCCGGCCACGCCGCTGCATCACGTCTCGGTCACCGATGCCCGCATTGCATCGGAGTCTCGTGCGGACTCCCATGCGGCGTCGAGCGCGGAGACGGGCGTGGGTGGACCGAGCGCCGGTCCCGAGAACACGGCCGGAGCGGCGCCGGCGGGCACGGCCACGGCCTCGCGGCCCGCACCGGGCCCGTCGCAGGAAGAGACGATGCGCATCCTCGACATGGTGGAGCGGCACGAGATCACGCCCGGCGAAGCGGCCGCCCTGCTCAGCGCCCTGCGCGGCGGCGGGCAATAGCGATGCGGGCACGGTGGGCGGGCGCCGGCGAAGTGGCGTGCGCAGCCACCGCTCGGCGCACGCCGGTGCAAGCCAGGAGGCCGGAACGACGCCGGCCCCGGCGGATTCGCAGGATTCACGATGAACCAGGAACGCCTGCGCGTGCTCGAGTTGCTCGAGCAGGGCAAGATCACCGCGGCCGAGGCCGCCGAGCTGCTGCGTGCCCTCGGCGACGAGGGCGACGAGAGCGACGGGCGCGAGCGTGCCGGCCGGCGCGATCGGCGCGACGAGCGTGAGCGCTTCGACGGTGGCCGCCGCGGCCAGCCGCGCTGGTTCCGCGTGCGCGTCACCGACACCAAAACCGGGCGCATGTGGGCCAACGTCTCGATTCCCTACGGTATGGTCAACTCCGGCCTGCGCTTTGCGCCCGGCAACTTCCCCTTCGGCCGGACCGGTCTGCCGCCGCGCATGGACGATCTGCTCGACGCGCTGCGCAGCGGCCGGCGCGGCGCGATCTACGACGTGACCGATGCCGGCAAGGGCCAGCGCATCGAGATCATCGTGGAGTAGGCGCGGATCGGGCGATCGGCCGCGCCGCCGGCCGGGTGTGCCGGTGACAACCGTACAAGACCCCGGCCCCGCTTCTCCCCCTCCCCTGTGCCGAATACCTGTTCACGGAAGGCGCAGATGTACTACCGCAAGCTCGGCGACACGGGTTCCCTCGTCGGCGAAATCGGTTTCGGCGGTTGGACGCTGGGCGGGCCGGACGGGCTTGCGCCCGACGACGACACGGCCGTTGAACTGATCCGTTCGGCCATCACCCGCGGCGCGAACTTCATCGACACCGCCGACGTGTACGGCGACGGCCGCAGTGAACGCCTGATCGGCCGGGCGATCGAGGGCCGTCGCGAGCACGCCTTCATTGCTACCAAGGGCGGGCTGGTGTCGCAGGGCGGCGTACTGAGCCGCGACTTCAGCCCGAAACACCTGCGGCGCGCCGCCGAGGCGAGCCGTGAGCGGCTGTGCTGCGGGACGATCGACCTCTACCAGTTGCACCATCCGACACCCACGGACCTGGCCGAGCCCGTGCTCTGGGAGGAGCTGGCGCGCCTGCAGGCCGACGGCGTGATCCGCCATGTCGGCGTCGCCGTCCAGGCCGCCGAGGCCGCCCGGGCCGCGCTGGCGGCACCGGCCAGCGCGCCGGTGGCCACCCTGCAACTGCCGCTCAACGCCTTCGACGCGGAGTTGCTGCCGCTGTTGCCGCGGGCGCGGGCGGCGGGCATCGGCGTGATCGCGCGGGCGCCCTTGCTCGGCGGCGTGCTGGCCAGAGACTATCGGCCCGGGCATCGGTTTGCGCCCGGCGACCCGCGCGCGGCCTGGCCCGCCGCACGGCTTGCGGCCGCGCTTGCCTTCGCCCGCCGTTTCCGCGAGCTGGCGAATGAGAACGAACGCAGCGCGGCACAGGCCGCGCTCGGCTGGGTGCTGGCGCAGGAAGAGGTAGCGGTCACCATCCCCGGCGCTCGCCTGTCGCAACAGCTCGACGAGAACCTTGCGGCCTCCGATCTGCCGCTGCCCGCGCCGCGGCTGCTGGCTGCCGTCCAGCACCTGCGCCTCGTCGGCAGCGAAGTGGCGGCGAAGGGCTGATCGCCCTCACCCCCGTCCCCTCTGCCAATTCTGGGCGAGGGGCGACCGCGCTTAGCACGGCTCAGGCGGTGCCGGGTTAACCACACCCGCCACGGAACGCACTACCGGGGATCGTCTCCTTCCCCCAGGATTTGGGGAAGGAGATACGCGGGGATGAGGGCCGAACGCCGCCCGACTTTGCACGATCGCGCCCGCCGACTACACTCAGCGGGTGAGCGGACACTCCTCCATCGTGCACGGTCGGGCCGCCGCGCCGCCGCGCAGCACGCGCGGCGCCCGCCCGCTGGTGACGCTGCCGCGCCTGCTGGCGTTGGTGGCGCTCGCGGGCATGGCGGCGCTGCTCCTGCTGGTTGGCCCGCCGCTCTGGCTTGTCTGGCACAGCGCCGGCGTGCGCTATGACGAGCCGCGGAAGGTGCCGCCGCAGCAGACGGCGATCGTGTTCGGCGCCGGGCTGAAGCCTGATGGCACACCGTCGGCCCTGCTCTCGGATCGCATCCACGCCGCCGCGTTGCTCTACCTCGACGGCAAGGTGAAGCAGGTGCTGATGTCCGGCGATGGAAGCACCCCCGGCCACGACGAGCCGGCGGCGATGGCGAAGCAGGCCGTGGCCGAAGGCGTACCGGCCAGCGCGATCGTGCTGGACGCCGGCGGCGTGCACACCTACGCGAGCTGCCGCCGGGCGCACGACCTGTTCGGTGTCCGGCGCGCGGTAGCGGTGAGCCAGTCCTATCACCTGCCGCGCGCGATCTACACCTGCGAGCGGCTGGGAATCCACACGGTCGGCTTCTCGCTGGCTCGAACACCCTACGGCGGCGACGCGGCCCTGCGCGCACGCGAGCTGGTCTCCCTGGACGCCGCCTGGTGGGAGCTGCTGGTGAAGCGGGGCCCGAGTTGGCCCTAGTCACTCCCGCCCTGGCAGTGCGGGTTGCGCTGCGGGGCGCGGCCGCGGCTGTTCTGGCAGGCGGGCACGGAGTGGTTTTGGCCGTTCGCGTTGCCGTTGTCCTCACCATTGTCGTTGCCGTTGCCCGCCTGGCTGCTCGGCAGGGTGAAGGCGCTGCCATCGCTGTTCGTCGCCTGAATCGTGGCCGAGCCGCTGCTGGCGCCCGCGATCGTCACCGCCTGCGCCAGGGCGCCGCCTGAGCCGGTCACGTTGAGCGATTCCGCGAACACCAGCGGCCCGGCGCAGCCGCCCGCCGGCACGGCGAAGCTGAAGCTGCCGTTGCCGACCGTGGGCGACGGCGCGCTGGCGCAGCCGCTCGTGTACGTCGCTGAAGCGAAGCCGGCGTTGCCGGAGATGGTTACCGTCACCGTCGCGCCCGCGGCCAGCGGCGCCGACGGCTGCAGCGTCAGCGTGCAGCTCACCATCGCCGCCTGGCTGCCATCATCGGCGTAGGCGCGGTCGTCGCCGTTGTCATCGCCGCCGCCATTGCCGTCGTCCGCGTTGGCGGCGGCGCAGGTCTTCGAACCGCTCAGTGTCAGCGCCCCGCCCTGCTGCTGCGCCGGCAGTTGCGCCGTGAAGCTGCCCAAGCCGCTGAACGTGCCGCTGGCGCTCAGCGTTTGCGTCAGACTGCTGCCGCTTACGCCCGCGACGGTCTCGTTGAGAACCAGGCCGCCGCTGCCGCCGCAGCCGCCGCCGGGCGTCGTGAGGTCGAAGCTCGTCGGGCTGACGGTGATGGCGGGCGTGGTAGCGCAGCCGCTCATGTAGGTGACACTCGTGAACGTGCCGTCGGAGAGCGACACGCTGAGCATCGTGCCCGCCATGGTGGAGCTGGCGTTCACAGTGAGCTGGCAGGCGAAGGCGCCGGCCGTTGCGCCCGCGGTGCACGTCTTGCTGCCGCTGAAGCTGACCAGGAAGACGGCGGTGTTGACCACCAGACCGGCGGCGCCGGAGTCGGTCACGCTCTGTACCAGGGTGCCTGGCGCGGTCAGGCCGGAGACGGTCTCGCTGAAGGCGATCGGCCCCGCGCAGGCGCCGTCCGGCGCGGTGAAGCTGAAGGAGCCGCCGCCCGCGGCGATCGCCGGCGGGTTCAGGGCGCCGCTGGGCTGGCAGCCGCTGCTGTAGCTCGCCTGGCTCAGTGCTCCGGTCGAAATCGCGACGGTGACCGTCTCACCGGCCTGCAGCGAGCCGTCGAGCGAGAGTGAGCACATGACCGTATTGGCATCCAGGGGCGCACACTGGCTGCTGGCGGTACTGATCGCGGCGGCGGCGGGCCGCCGCCGCGCGAGTCCGACGCCCCCGAGCGCCGCCAGGCCCACGAGCACCAACAGGGTCGCGAATCGTAGCCGAGACATCCGCCACCTCCCGCGGCAGGAAGCGTCGCCGCGTGTGCCTTCGCGCCAGACGCGGGGCGCGCGGCCCCAGGGCGGGCAGGGCCGTTCACTCCGTATAACGAACGAGATTGCCACTTGTTTCGCGGTATATGCCACGCGCGGCGGCGAAACCTCGACAGTTTCGTATCGGAGGTGTAACAACTGATCGGGCGTCGCGTTTGCTCTGGTACGGGGGAAACCGTTTGGCAGCCGCGCGCCGTGTCGCGACGCCGCGGCAGGGTTGCGCGAACGCCCGCTGCCGTGACCAGCGCACGCTGTAGGCATGATGCATGGAGGCCAGAGGCGCGCCGCGTCGATCGCCGTCCGCAGGCGGGCGGCGGCTGCATGAGAGGACCGTGACCATGATCCCGCCAACCCGCCGCTTGATCGCCCTTGCCGTCCTGTTGCTCTGCGCCGGCCTCGGCCTGGCGCACGCCGGCGGCGCCAACGCCCAGGCGCCCGGCCAGACCGGCCCGGCGGTCGCCGCGCCCGTCAGCGGCCGCCTGCAAACCGCGCTCGGCGTGGGCCAGCACGGCCACCCCTCCCGGCCGTTCCTGCATCCCGGCGGCAAGGACCAGCTCGCGCGCGGCAAGCAGATCGCGCAAGGCCTGGCACGGGGCGGCAACATTCAGCAGCCGGGCAGCGGCGTGATCACGACGGCAGCGCAGACGCAGGGGATCGGCTTCAACGGCATCAGCGCGGCCGAGTCGTCCTGCGGCTGCCTGCCGCCCGACGGCAACATTGCCGCCGGCCCGAACCACGTGATCGGCGTGGTCAATACCGCGGTCAAGATCTGGAACAAGAGTGGCGCGCTGCTGCTCGGTCCCGCCGATCTGCAGACGTTCTTCGCCCAGAACAGCGGCTGCCCGTCGGACGGCTTCTTCAACTTCGACAGCGATCCTTCCAGCGATTACGATGCCGCGGCCAACCGCTTCGTCATGGAGATCCTCAGCATCAACGCCTTGACCAACGGCTCGCGCATCTGCATCGCCGTGACGCAGACTGCTGACCCGACCGGCGTCTGGAACATCTACGCGATTCCCGTGCAGGAGACGGACCAGCTCTTCGACTTCCCCCACATCGCCATCGGCTCCGACGCAATCTATGTGAGCGGCAACGAGTTCAACGCCAGCCAGAGCTTCACCGGCGCCTACATCTACGCCTTCAACAAGAGCGTGCTCTACGCCGGCCAGACGGCCGCGTTCAAAGAGGCCGCCGTGGGCAACACCGCCTCCGGCATGCCCGCTGACACCGTCTTCCCCACGCGCAACGTGACGGCCGCGGGTGTAATGTACTTCGTCGGCGCGGACAACGGCACCTGCCCCTGCTCCACGGTCAGCGTCTGGAAGTGGGCCAACGCGCTCGGAGGCGGCTCGCTGACGCTGCAGGGCGGGGTCAGCGTCGACAGCTATGTGCAGCCGCCGGACGCGGTACAGCCCGCCGGCGCCAACGCCGCAACGATCGTTACCAACGACGTGCGCTCGCTTTCGGCGCAGATCTCGCAGGGCGCCGTGTACAGCGCCCACACCGTCGGCTGCAACCCCGGCGCGGGCACGGTGGCCTGCGTGCAGTGGTATCAGCTCGGCAACCTCGACGGCGCGCCGACGCTGATCCAGCAGGGCACGCTCGGCAGTGACGGTGAAGACCGCATGTACCCCGCGCTCAGCGTCGACATCAGCGGCGATCTTTCGATCGGCTTCGCCCACTCCTCGGCCAGCGTCTTTGCCGGCGTCGACTATACCGGCCGGCTGCCGAGCGACGCGCCCGGCGCCCTTGAGCTGCCGGAGAACGTGCTCAAGGCCGGCGAGGTCAACCTCGATGGCACGCGCTACGGCGACTATGCCGGCGAAGTGGTTGACCCCGACGGCTGCACCGTCTGGCACCTGGAAGAGTATGCGCAGTCCGGCCAAACCTGGGGCACCTGGGTCGGCAGCTTCCGCTTCCCCAGTTGCTCCACCACCCCCACGCCGGACTACACAATCGCGGCAAGCCCCGCCTCGCAAACGGTGACCGCCGGCGGCGGCACGACGTACACCGCAACGCTCACCAGTTTGAACGGCTACGCCTCGGCCGTGAACCTCAGCATCAGCGGCCTGCCCGCCGGCGCGAACGGCAGCTTCAATCCCGCCGCCGTCACACCCAGCGGCAGTTCGACCCTGAGCGTGACGACCAGCGCAAGCACGCCGGCCGGCAGCTACCCGCTGACGATCACCGGCACGGGCACAGACGCCGGGCATACAACGCACTCCACCGGCGTGACCCTTGTTGTGAATCCGGCGAGCCAGCCCGACTTCGGCATCAGCGCGAGCCCGAGCTCGCAGAGCGTGAACGTCGGCGCCGGCACAACGTACACGGTCGCCACCACCAGCCTGAACGGCTTCTCGGGGCAGGTGACCCTCAGCGTCAGCGGTCAGCCCGCGGGCGCGAGCGCCGGTTTCAGCGTGAATCCGATCGCGGCCGGCGGCAGCGCGACGCTGACCGAGTCGACCACCTCTAGCACGCCGCCGGGCAGCTACACGCTGACGATCACCGGCACGAGCGGGAGCCTTTCTCACTCGACGACGGTGACGCTGGTGGTGAAGGTGCCAGACTTCAGTATCAGCGCCAGCCCGGGGTCGCTCAGCGTCTCACGCAATTCGAGCGGCACGTACACCGTGACCATCGGTTCAACCAACGGCTTCTCAGGGTCGGTGGCGCTCGCGGTCAGCGGTCTGCCGGCCGGCGCAACGGCCAGCTTCAGCCCGGCGAGCGTCACGCCGCCGGCCGGCGGCTCCGCCGGCTCGACCCTGACGGTGAACACCGGCAATCGCCGCGGCAACTTCACGCTGACGATCACCGGCACGAGCGGGAGCCTCTCCCACTCGACGACGGTGACGCTGCAGATCACTCGGTAGACATGCGCCACCGCCAACCACGATCCAACGGGGAGGCGCCGCCGCGGCGCCTCCCCGTTGCGTACGAGCGTCGTTCTCAGCCGGCGGCAGCCGCGATCATCAGCTGCGTCCCGCGTTCCTCGCCCTCCCCGTGTCCGCTCGCAGTAAGATGGGGCTGGCAACTCGAGAGCACCAGACGGGGGCGGAACGATGGTGGCCACAGCCGCGAACATGACCGACTACGAGCGCGAACGGCGGAGCTTCGCGCTCGACGTGCCCGAATTCTTCAACTTCGCCGTCGACGTGATCGACCGCTGGGCGGAAGACCCAAACCGCGTCGGCATGGTCTGGGTGGGAACGGAGAACCGCTCGCGCACGCTCACCTTCCGCGACTTCGCCTGGGGCAGCAACCGCGCGGCGCGGGTGTTCAGGCAGCACGGCATCGGCAAGGGCGACCGCGTGCTGGTCGTCGCCTCGCGGGTGCCCGAATGGTGGGAGGCGCTGCTCGGCCTGATGAAGCTCGGCGCCGTGGCCGCGCCGGGCACGACCCAGCTCACGGCGCGCGACATGAAGTACCGGCTGGAGCTGTCGCAGGCGAAGGCGGCGATCGTGGACGTGGAGAACGCGCGGAAGCTGGTCACCGTGCGCGGCGAGTGCCCGCAGTTGCAGACGATCTTCGTGATCGGCGGCGACGTCGACGGCTGCGTACGCTACGAGACGGCCGTGGCTGAGCAGCCGCGCCACGTCGAAGCCGAGCGTACCCGTGCCGACGACGAGCTGCTGCTCTACTTCACCTCCGGCACGACGGGCTATCCCAAGATGGTGCTGCACACGCACGCCAGCTACGGCATCGGCCACCAGATCACCGGCAAGTACTGGCTCGACCTGAAGCCGAGCGACCTGCACTGGACGCTCTCCGACACGGGCTGGGCGAAGGCGGCCTGGGGCTGCTTGTTCGGCCCCTGGAGCCAGGGGGCGGCGCTGTTCATCCAGGACGTGCCCGGCCGCTTCGACCCCGTGCTCACGCTGAAGACGCTGCAGGACTACGGCGTCACGACCTTCTGCGCCCCGCCCACGGCCTACCGCCTGCTGGTGCTCGAAGACCTGAAGCCGTATGACCTCTCGGCGCTGCGGCACTGCGTCGGCGCCGGCGAGCCGCTCAACCCCGAAGTGATTGACGCCTGGCAGGCCGGCACGGGCATGACGATCCGCGACGGCTACGGCCAGACCGAGACGGTGCTGATCGTCGGCAACTTCCCGCCGATCGAGGTGCGGCCCGGCTCGATGGGCAAGCCCTCGCCCGGCTTCGAGATCGCCGTGATCGACGAGAACGGCACGCCGCGCGAGCCGGGCGAGGAGGGCGACATCGCCATCCGCGTCCGCCCGAACCGCCCGGTCGGCCTCTTCCGCGAGTACTGGAACGACGCCGAAGCCACGAAAAACTGCATCCGCGGCGACTGGTACATCACCGGCGACCGCGCCTACATGGACGGCGACGGCTACTTCTGGTTCGTCGGCCGCGCGGACGACGTGATCATCAGCGCCGGCTACCGGATCGGCCCTTTCGAGGTCGAGAGCGCCCTGCTGGAGCATCCGGCGGTGGTCGAGGCGGCGGTCGTGGCCTCGCCGGACCCGGTGCGCGGCGAAATCGTCAAGGCGTTCGTGGTGCTGGGCAAGGACGCACAGCCCGGCGACAAGCTGGCCGAGGAGCTGCAGGACCACGTCAAGCGGGTGACGGCGCCGTACAAGTACCCGCGCGAGGTCGAGTTCGTGACGGAGCTGCCGAAGACGATCAGCGGCAAGATCCGGCGCATCGAGCTGCGCCAGCGCGAGGCGGCGAAGAAGACGAACCCGGCCGAGTACCGGGTGTAGGGCGATCGAGCCCTCATCTCCCAATGCCTCCCAATGCTGCGGGAAGGGTAGATCTATGCGCGGGGCAGCGGGGCTGAAGGCGGGGCTGCCTGGCCACTGATCGGGGCGCATCGCCTGCGCCCTTCGCGCCCGCAGGCGAAACCCGCGGCGCGCTGCTAACCCGACCCCACGCTGAAACTTCCTCCCCAAGATCGCCCCTCTCCCTCTCCCAGGATTGGGAGAGGGAGAGGGGGACGGGGGTGAGGGTGAGGGCCAACCGATGGATGTCGAGTTCATTCGCAGCGGCGAGCGCACGTATCACTGCATCGCCTACCGCCATGACGGCGTGTGCCTGCGCGTGTCCGGCGCCGGCCGCATCCTGCCGTTGCCGCACGACCTCGTGCATTTCGTGATCGAACGCGAGCTGGGGCTGACTGGCGGCTTCTGGGGCAGCGTGGCGGACGGCGTGCTCTTTGGCAGCATAACGGTCGTGTCGGGCCGCCAACGCCCGCACGCCGCGGAGCGTTCACGGACGCTGCTGCGCGCCAACGCTGAGCTGCTGCTGCAAGCCGAGGTCGTGGCCGGGGCGCTCGATGCGATCGTAGCCGAGGGCGCCGACGCGAACGCGCAGCAGGCGCTGAGGCGGTTGAACGAGGCGCAGTCGGCCGTGCGTATCGGGCGCGTGCCGATGGATGTCGTTGGCCTGCGCCGCGTCTGCGCCGTCCTGCGCGAGGCGGCAGACGGCTGGCAGAAGTTGCCGTTTGACCAACCGCTCGCGCTGCGCTGGCCGGAAGGCGGGCGGGAGCGAACGCGGCGCTCCCACCGAGAGCGCCGCCGCCAGCGAGCCTCTGCGGCGGGCGCTGGCGCGGCATAGCGATCTCTGCCTACACTGCCACGGGGCCGGCAGCGCTTCGCTCGATCGCGCCGCGATTGCAAGGCGAGCCGGCGCGCGGGGAGGGTCGCGATGGCCGCCTGGTCGGCGGGTAGACGCCTGCCCTGGTTGGTGGCGAGCGCGGCCGGTTTGTTGCTGGCCGCGGCAGCGTTTGCGCCCGGCGGTACGCGCGGCCAGGCGAGCCCTTCGGCCACGGCCACGCCGCGCAGCACGGCCACCACGGCCACCACGGCGCCGCAGCCCGCGCCGCCCATTCAGAACGACGACGCCGTGCGCGCCGTGCTGCCGGCGGACCTGCAGGGCTCGACGCGGCTGCCGGTGCGCAAGTGGGCGCGGGCCGACATGCCCGACGCGCCCGGCGGCTACGTCGTCTTCATCGCCACGATCTACCCGCGCTTCGAAGACAACAGCGAGTGGCTGCTCGTCAACTACCTGCAGTGGGACGGGCAGCAGTGGCAGCTCGCCCTGGGCGGCTACGCAGGCGTGCAGCTCCAGGGCGACGACATCTGGCTGGCCGAACACCTGACCGACATCACCGCCCTCGCCAGCCCGCCCGGCCAGAGCTACCGCGTCTTCACCGTCGCCTACACCGCGGATGGCGCCTTCAGCGACACGCTGCAGCGCACCGAGACCGTGGTGCAGATCTACGACCTGACGTTGACCACGGCCTGGTCGCGCGTCGATGCGCTGCAGGACATCGACAGCAGCCACGCGGCCTACACACTGGAGCACGACGAGAGCGTCGATTGGATCTTCAAGGATCTCGACGGCGACGGCATCAGCGAGCTGGTGGCCACCGTCACGGACACGGACACCGTCACGCTCGCCGCCGGCGTGGCGCCCGACCCGTCGCTACCGGCGGCCGGCACGACCACCACGACCTCGACCGAGGTCTACAAGTGGAGCAACGGCGTGTTCTCTCTGCAGTCGCTGGGAGCGCCGCCGGCCGCTGCCGCCAGTACCACGCCAACGCCGGCGCCACCGGCCGCAGCGACCCGCAGCCCCGCCGCGGCTACACCGCCGCCCGCCACCCCGAGCCGGAGCCCGGCGCCCGCCGGCAGCGCGGCCACGCCGGCCCCCACGGGCACGAGCTTCCCGGCCTCGGCCTGCCCGCCGGCCTCTGCCTATCCGCCGGGCGTGCCCGCACTGCCGGCGGGCGCCGGGCCGCTGGTGAGTTCACCTTCCGGATTGCAGTACCAGGAGATCAGCATGGGCAGCGGTGCGACGGCGCAGCCAGGCCAGCTCGTGACCGTGAACTACACCGGCTACCTGGACGACGGCACCGTGATCGATCGCTCCCCCGGCCAGAGCGGGCAGCCGGTCAGCTTCACCCTGGGACTCGGGCAGGTGGTCAACGGCCTGGACCTCGGCATCGCGGGCATGAACGTCGGCGGCAAGCGCCGCATCATCGTGCCCTACGCGCTGGGATATGGCGCGGTCGGCCAAATACCGGTGATCCCGCCCTGCGCCCGGCTCACCTACGACGTCGAGCTGCTGAGCGCCCAGTAGCAGGCGGAGAGCCGTTACGAGAAAATAGAAGCGAGAAAATAGGAAATAGGGGACGAGGAACGAGGAGCGTCCCCTACCCTATGCCCTTCTATTCCCTATTCCCCGTTCCCTGTCACGAGGGCCGGGCCGCCTGGATCGTGCGCCAGACGCGCTCCGGCTTCAGCGGCATGTCGATGTGCTTGATGCCCAGCGGCTTGAGCGCGTCGACCACGGCGCTGACGACCGTGGGCGAGGCCGCGATCGTGCCCGCCTCGCCGATGCCCTTGGCGCCCAGCGGGTTCATCGGGTTCGGCGTCACCGTCTTGTCCAGCTCGAAGGTGGGGAAATCCTCCGCGTGCGGCAGGGCGTAGTCCATCAGCGTGCCGCTGATCAGCTGGCCGTGCTCGTCGTAGACCACGTCTTCGTAGAACGCCTGGCCGACGCCCTGCGCCACGCCGCCGTGCACCTGGCCGGCCACCAGCAGCGGGCTGATCACCACGCCGCAATCGTCCACGGCCACGTACTTCTTCAGCGCGATTTGGCCGGTGTCGCTGTCGACCTCGACCACGGCCGCGTGCACGCCGAAGGGGAAGGCGAAGTTCGGCGGCTCGAAGTAGCTCGTCGCTTCCAGCCCCGGCTCCGTGTCCGGTGGGAAGGCGGCGGGGAAGTAGGCCGCCGCGGCTACCTCGCCGATCGAGACGCCCTTTTCCGGCGAGCCCTTCACCCAGACGCGGCCGCCGCTCACGTCGAGGTCGTCCTCGTTCGCGTCCATCATGTTGGCCGCGAACTTCTTCATCTTCTCTTTGACCTTGTTGATCGACATCAGGATCGCGGCCCCGCCCACGGTGGTGCCGCGGCTGCCGAAGGTGCCGACGCCGTGCGCGACCTTGTCCGTGTCGCCGTGAATCACGCGAATGTTCTCGAAGGGCACGCCAAACTCGTCGGCCACGATCTGCGCGAAGCTCGTCTCCTGGCCCTGGCCGTGCGGCGAGGCGCCCGTGTGCACGGTAATCATGCCCGTGCGCTCGATCGTGACCTTGCCCATCTCCCAGCCGCCGACGCCCGGCAGTGCCGCCGAGGGGCCGAAGCCGCAGATCTCCGTCCAGGTCGAGACGCCGATGCCGACGTACTTGCCGTTCTCCGGCCCGCCGCGCTGCTGCTCACGCACGCGGTCGTAGCCGACCAGCTCCAGCGCCTTCTGCAGCGCCGGGCCGTAGTTCGCGCTCTCGTAGAGCATGCCGCAGGCGGTCTGGTACGGGAACGCTTCGGTCGGAATCAGGTTGCGCCGGCGCAGTTCGACCGGGTCCATGTTCAGCTCGCGCGCCAGCAGGTCCATCATCCGCTCGATGTAGTAGGTCGCCTCCGGCCGGCCGGCGCCGCGGTAGGCGCCGGTCGAGGTCTTGTTGGTGAAGAGGCCGTAGATGTCGCAGTGCACCGCCGGGATCGTGTAGACGCCGGTCAGCATCAGGCCGGAGAGCGTGGGTACGACGTTGCCGAAGAAGCCCTGGTAGGCGCCGAGGTCGGCGAGGATCTTGACGCGCAGACCGGTGACCTTGCCGTCGCGCGTGGCCGCGATCTCGTACTCGCCGAGCTGGCCGCGGCCGTGCACCGTCGCCTGGAAGTTCTCCGAGCGCGTCTCCACGTACTTCACCGGCTGGCCCAGCCGCCTGGAGAGCACGCAGCAGAGCACCTCCTCGGGATAGAGGTCGGCCTTGACGCCGAAGCCGCCGCCGACTTCCGGCGCAACCACGCGCACATGGTTCTCCGGCATGCCCAGCAGGCCGCCGATGATCGGTTTCAGCAGGTGCGGCGCCTGCGTCGAGGACCAGAGCGTCAGGTGGTCTTCGCCGGGCTGGTAGTCGGCCAGGATCGCCCGCGTCTCCAGCGGCACGCCTTGCAGACGCTGGCTCTCCATGCGCTGCTTGACGACGACGCCCGCGTTGGCAAACGCCTCGTCTACTTCGCCGGTATGCAGCGTCCAGTAGAAGGCGACGTTGTCGTCGAACTGGTCGTGTACCTTCGGCGCCCCGGGCGCCATCGCCGCTTCGAGATCGACAACGGCCGGCAGCTCTTCGAACTCGACCTCGATCGCGTCCACCGCGTCGCGCGCCAGGTAGCGATCCTCGGCCACGACCACCGCGATCGGATCACCGACATGGCGGGCCTTGTCTTTGGTCAGCACGTTGCGCGGCGCGATCTTCGTGTCCGGCGTGGCCGGCGCGGCGGGCATCGGCCCCAGCACGTCGGTCAGGTCGTCGGCGGTCAGCACGGCGACGACGCCGGGCATGCCCTTCGCCGCCGAGGTGTCGACGCGGGTGATGCGCGCGTGGCCGTATTCGCTGCGGCGCACCGCCATGTGCAGGCCGTGCATCAACTGGATGTCGTCCGTGTACTGGCCGTTGCCCGTGATCAGCCGCGGGTCTTCGCGCCGTTTCACGCGGGCGCCAACCAGCTTGGGTAGGTCGACCTGGCTCGTCATGAGCGCCGCCTCCTGTTGTCCATACGACGTGGCCCCACGATTCTGAGCGGCGCTCCGGGGGAAGTCAAGGCGATCCTGCCGCCCGTGTGCCAACGGTTACCATCTGGTGGAGGCCATCGGGGCTTGCGGCTTCGGCGAGCAGTTGGCTCAACGCCCGGCCAGCGCCAGCCGCGCGCTGATCTCGTATTCGCTCACCTGGTCGGCCTTCAGCCTGGGCGAGAGGCGGAGCACCACGTCGCCATCGTGGAAGAGCTGCTCCGGTTGGCCGGCGCCCTTCTGCGCGGCCAGCAGTTGCGTGAAGCGGCGCTGCGCGTCGCGCTGGCTGGCAAAGAACTCGACGGCGCCGCCCGACTGCACCGAAGGGGAGGCCGAGCCATCGTCCAGGCGTGAGTCAGCGAAGACCGTTTTGCTGGTATAGCCCCCCACCTGACCGAGGAGCTGATCCGGATCGTCGGCAGCAGTGAGACTGACCGTCTGCCCCAGCGGAATGCCCCGCCGCCGGAAGTCGAGCACGACCTGCTGGGCGTCGGCCGCGACGGGTCGGCGGCGCTTGCCCGCTGCCGGCGTGGCGGCCGGCGTCGCCGGGGCAGGCGTGGCGGCGGACGGACGCGGCGCGGCGAAGACGGGGGCGACGCCGGCACTGCCTGCCGCGCTCGGCGCAGCCGCTTCTGGCGAGACGGCCGGCGGGGCAAGCGTGGCCGTGGCCGTGGGACTGACGGCGTTGGCTCCGGTGACGCTCGGCTTCGCGGCGCTGCCGCCGGTGCAGGCGTTGAGCAGCAGAGCCAGCGCCGCCACGGCGCCGGCGACCGCGCAAGTCATTCGGCGCTCACAGAAGGTGCTGCGACTGAACTCGCCCTCGTCGATGCTGCCCGGGTTCATGGCACGCTCCGTCGCGTCAACTGATCCGATCACGAGCGGAACGGCGCCGCCGGTTCGGCCCGGCGATGAGAAAACCGCCGGCGCGGCGCCGGACGCGGTCTGGCGAGGACGGCGGGCGCGTGCTACGCTGAGGGCAGTACAGCGAAGAGGTTGCGATGGCCGGCTAGCCGGGGCAGATGGGACGAACGCGCGGGCCATGCATGGCCGCGCCCGCGCGCTTCATCCTGGCTGGACCGGTGGGCCTGCAGCGCCCGCGTTCCGCGAATGCATCTGCCGGAGATCACGCCGTATGGCCGTGATCTCTTTTTTGTTGCCCGCGTCCGGGCAGGGGGAGGGGCTATGTTACGCGTAGATCGCGTCGGCAAGCAGTACGGCGGCCACCGCGTGCTTGCCGATGCCAGCCTGACTGTGGGCGAGCATGAGAAGGTCGCGCTGATCGGCCCGAACGGCTGCGGCAAGAGCACGCTGGCGCGCCTGATCGCCGGTATCGAGGCGCCGGATGCCGGCTCCGTCTCCGGCGCCTTTGCCGGCCTGCCCGATGCCTATTTGCCGCAGGGCGCCTTCGCCGGCGAGGTTGCGGACGCCGCGTCCGCCGCGCCGGCGATCGAGCGACTCTGGCGCCTCGGCCACCGCCTTGCTGCCCGCGAGGAGCGCGGCGCGGACGAGGCGCTGGCGCTGGCCGACGCCTTCGAGGCCCAGGGCGGCTGGCCCGCCTTCGCCGATCTGGAGGGGGTGCTGCGCGGGCTGGGCCTGGCGCACCTGCCGCCCGACCGCGCGTACGATCTGCTCAGCGGCGGCGAGCGCGCCCGCCTCGGCCTGGCGGCGCTGCTCAGCCGGCCGGCCCCGTTCCTGCTGCTCGATGAGCCGAGCAATCATCTCGATCTTGAGGCGCAGGCCTGGCTGCAACGCTGGCTGCAGCAGTTTCGTGGCAGCGTATTGCTGATCTCGCACGACCGCGCCCTGGTCGACGCGGTTGTCTCCGCGGTCTATGCGCTCACCGCAGACGGCGGCGGGCCGCGCCGGTTCGCCGGCGGTTACAGCGGCTATCTCGCCGCCGTTGCGCAGGAGCGCGAGAGCCAGCTCGATGCCTACCGGCGCCAGCAGGACGAGATTCGGCGCGTGCGCGAGGATATTCGCCGCGTGAAGGCGCATGCGGCGCGTTTCGACGCCACCAGCGCCAACGACTACCACCGCCGCATCGGCAAGAAGGTGGCGCGCACGGCGAAGGTGCGCGAGCGCAAGCTGGAACGCACGCTCGATTCACAAGCGAAGGTGGAGAAGCCCGCGCAACACTGGGGGCTGAAGGCGGAGATCGCCGGGGCCCGGCGCGGCGGCGAGATCGTGGCCGAGCTGCGCGAGATCGATCTGGCCTTCGCCGAACGTGTGATCTTCGACCGTCTCTCGCTGGAGCTGCGCAATGGGGAGCGCGTCGTCATCAGCGGACCGAACGGCTGCGGCAAGACGACGCTGCTGCGCGTCTTGCTCGGCCAGCAGCCGCCCGATCGCGGCAGCGCGCGGCTTGGCGCCGGCGTCGTGCCCGGCTATCTCTCGCAGCAGCACGAAGGGCTGACCGCGGGCCGCTCCGCCCTCATGCATGTGCGGGAGGCGGCGCCGCTGGACGAGGGCGCGGCGCGCGCGTTCCTGCACCGCTTTCTCTTCGGCGGCGATGAAGCGCTGACCGCGGTCGAGCGGCTGAGCTACGGCCAGCGAGCCAGGCTGGCACTGGGCCTGCTGGTGCTGCGCGGCGTCAACCTGCTGGTGCTGGATGAACCGATGAACCATCTCGATATCGAGAGCAGCGAGCGCTTCGAGGAGGCGCTGGCCGAGTTTCGCGGCACGGTGATCGCCGTCTCGCACGATCGCCATTTCATTCAACGCTTCGCCAGGCGGCTGCTTGACCTGCGCGACGGGCGGCTCGAAGCGCTCCGCCCCGAGGCGATCTGAAGCGACTCGCCCTCGATGCCGACCGCACTTCCCTGGCACAACGAAAGCGGGCGAGTTGATTCACCCGCCCGCCTTCTCGTGCCGTTACCGAAATCGCCGGTGTCGCCTTAGCGCGACTTGCGGAGAGCGATGAGGCCGGAGGCGCCGAGCAGCCCCGCGCCCAGCAGCAGGCTGAGCAGGGCCAGCGCCCGCGGGCCACCGGCCGTGGCCGCGCCACTGCCCGTGTTGGGCAGCACCACCGCC